>CALGZD010000168.1 GCA_937934635.1 uncultured Deinococcales bacterium | reverse complement strand
AAAATGACAAGATAACAAATGAGGGGTTTAACTAGTAATCTGTTTTGCATGAGTAAGAACCTTGTCAATGAAGATATGAGCTGAGCCAAAAGTAAGACGCTCGTCTCGTAAATTATCCCAGTCTATAGCCACATCAGTTTTTTCTTTTAAGATATCAATCAGGTGTGTATCCGTTGCTAAGACCTCATGCACAGCTTCTTTGATTAAAGCTTTGGCTTCTGTTTTGTCCATGTGCGTTGCAAGTGCAAAATTGATATTTTCGGCAAGCATGACCCCATTTGATTTAGCGATAGTTTCTGCCATCTTATCGGTATTGACAACAAGTTCTGTACTTAAAAAATTGGCTTTATTGAGTGATACAGCAGTTAAAGCAATCATTTCTGGCAAGCTGAGCCATTCGAGTTGCCAACTATGTGTCGCACGTTCATGCTCATGAATCATGGCGTTGTGCATAGATGCTAGAAGGCTGGTATTTTTTCTTGCTGCTGCAATCAGAATCTCTGAAATAACAGGATTTGCTTTTTGTGGCATGGTGGATGAGCCACCACGAGCTTTATCGGCTGATTCACGGAGCTCAGCCACTTCGCTTTGTGCCATCAAGATGATGTCTTGACCCATTTTGGCTAGGCTGCCCGTTAGTAAGGAAAGCCAGTTAGCACATTCAACTAAGCCATCACGCTGTGTGTGCCAAGGCATGTCTAGTGTGCTGAGCGATAATTCTTTAGCTAATGCTTGTTGTGTAGTATAGCCTTTATCTTTGAGAGGGGAGAGTGTACCAATCGCTCCGCCAAACTGTAACACAAAAAGTCGTGGTTTAAGCTCTTGAAGTCTTTCGGTGTGTCTTAAGAGCGGGGCAAGCCAACCAGCAACTTTGAGCCCGAAAGGCATAGGTAATGCCTGCTGAGAATGGGTACGCCCTGCCATCAAGGTATCTCGATGCTTGTCTGTCATTGCAGCTAGATTTTGTATGAGGACTTTCAGGTTTTTTTCTATAAGGTTGATGCTATCTCTAAGTTGGAGCACCAAAACAGTATCCATGATGTCTTGGGTAGTTGCACCCCAGTGCAGGTAGCTACTAGCGGAGCTATCTTTTTTATTGATTTCTGCTCTGTATTGAGCGAGCAGGGCTGTTATAGGTACGCCAGTTTTTTCTGTGGTGATAGCTAGTTCGGAGTAGTTGATTGTGAGGCTCGAGCCCGCCTCCTCAATCACGCTTGCTGCACTCTCAGGAATAATCCCCAACTCAGCTTGCACGTTAGCCAGCGCAACCTCAACACGAATTAAATATTCTATATAAGCATCATCTGAAAAGATACGACTTACTGCTTCATCACTAAAAAGTGGTGAAAAGATTTTTGAATCAGTTGGAGAAAAAGCCATAAGATAAAAGGATAAAACTAAAAATAACAGTTACCCCCTTATCAAGAGGGGCTAGGGGGGATCGGGTTTTAAATACTATCTAAATATCTAAAAAAATAGTTTCCTTCTCTCCCTGCAAACACAAATCAAAACGGTAGGTAGGCAAATCATTATTCGCTTCAAAATTAGCAATCAACGTATCTCGCCTCGATGCATCTACACTGCTAAGCAGCTTATCACTTTGGTTTTTTGCCTCTTCAGGAAAGTATATACGACTAACCGCATGAAGCAACATGCCTCGTGCAAAAACTCGGATATGAACATAAGGCGCTTCAGTATCATCGTTGTTGCAGACAGCCACACCAGGTTTAACCGTTTTAAACCTAAATTGACCATCATTCACCGTTTGGCTACGACCAAAGTATTTAAAGTGCTTGTCTGCTTTGGCTTGATTAGGGTCTTCAGGATGATTAAAGTAGCCGTTTGCATCGGCTTGCCAAATTTCAACAAGGGCATCAGGTACAGGTGCGCTATCACCATCAAGCACACGACCCGTGATGATAATCCGCTGTCCGTGAGAGTGTTCATTCACAAGTAAGTGCTCATCACCATTGATAAGACCAAAGTGGAAGAATGGACCTACGGTTTGACTGGATGTTTGTAATAGTTTCTCAGACATTATGGACTTCCCTTATTGTTCAAATGGCGTTTGTCTACTGCCACTAAGTACGACGTCAAAACGGTAGCCAAGTGCCCACTCTGGTTCTGTGATGTCATGGGCATAAGATGATATAAGCAGGTGACGAGCCTTCTCAGGCAAGCCTTGATAAATTGGGTCAAGTGCCATCAGTGGATCACCAGGAAAGTACATCTGTGTGACTAGGCGTGAGTTAAAGTTTCGTCCAAATACAGATAAGTGAATATGGGCTGGACGCCATGCATTTTCATGATTGCGCCAAGGATAAGCGCCAGGCTTAATCGTCACAAATCTATATTCGCCATTACTATTCGTAATACAGCGACCTGCACCACGAAAGTTCGGGTCTAGAGGTGCATCATGCTGATCTACTTTATGGATGTAACGTCCTGTGGAATTTGCTTGCCAAACTTCAATCAGGGCATTAGGTACAGGACGACCACTTTCTTCTAAAACACGCCCAACAACTATGATGCGCTCACCTACAGGCTCACCATTAACAACAGAGTTCTTAGTTA
>CALGZD010000167.1 GCA_937934635.1 uncultured Deinococcales bacterium | reverse complement strand
TGCTGAACGTGGTTTACGTATGATATTCCCAGCAGCTTCTGCTTCAAATTAAGTTTAGGTAATTCTTAAAGATAAAGCTCTTCCACGATTAACTGACCTAAGTCAGTTAATCGGCGAGCGGAGTGCGAGTAGGAACGAACTCATTTAGTATGGGTCAACATTACGTGGAAACGCTAATAATATAGATGCCAGCACATTAAATTGTGCTGGCATTTTTTGTTTTTGCTGATTGAGCTGTAGTTATAGCTCTTTTGCATACCAATCTAGTATTGGCTGTGCATCGATTGCAAAATGGTAGCCCATGCGTTTCCAGAAACGGGTTGCGCCTGTGTTTCTGCCGTAGATGCTTGCAAGTACACGCTTTGTGCGACCTTCTAGGCGCTGCTCGAGCTCGGTCATGACCTTTTGACCAATACCCTTAGCTTGTAGCTGCCCAGTAACCATGAGTAGATTAACAGTAACGTCCTTAGTTTCTGGGTAGTTGCGTTTATAGTCCAAAAACCCTAAAACCTGCCTGTTGCTTTGAGGGTCTAGAATACCACTTTCATATGGAAGGTCTTCACAAGAAAGGATGACTTCTGTATGCCTACAAGCATCACGTTCTGCTGCTTCTAGTTCCCCTCTTACTTCTGTTAACGTTGGCATTTCGATAGCAATTATTTCAAAGTATTGAGGCGTCTGTGAATAGATGCTATGTACAAGTTCAGCATCTTTTGAACTTGCTGGTCGTGTGTAGTTCTGATTTAGCACAAGCAAATCACTCCTCCATTCTGAAAATAATTATTTTTGCACACTATGTAAGTTCCAAGTTAATTAAGCTACTTACGTTCTAAGTCAGTGCTATCCCATAGTTTACTGATTTTCTAAAGTTGAAGAACATAAGCTGCAATACTGCTTAGGTAGTCAATTACCCATTTAGCATCTAAACCTCACTATAGAGTAGACAAAGCTAATAAATCATTAATGAAACTAGACGGCTTGTTGCCTACTATATATGCCTTAAAACTCAAGACAAGGCTTAGTAGTCTAGCACACAATCTTTAGAGGGGACGAGAGCCAATGGCGTATTGGTATCTTTATTTAACACCTTATTATGAAGGGAGACTTCTTATGTGTGTACAATTTGCAAAATAGATGCTAAGAAAATAGCGTGTTTTTGAGCTTTGCGAAAAAACCGCCAAGGTGCGCTTATTTGTGAAAAATTCTTGCAAATTAACTGTAGCTAGTCTACAAAATACGGGCGCACCCTTCCTACGTTAGGAGGATGCACTCAGAATCAGAAGATATATTATAAGATATATTTGACTGTGCTCGAGCCTGCCTTAAGCACAATTGATAATGAATTAAAACATTAAGAGGTATTGATAAATATGATGGCATTATGGGTATTAGTAGCAATAATTGCTTTTTTGGTTTTTACAGCGGTTAGCGCATACAACCGCATTATCAATTACGAAAACCGTGTTGAAAATGCTTGGAGTCAAATCGATGTTCAACTCAAAAAGCGTAATGATCTTATTCCAAACTTAGTTGAGACTGTTAAAGGCTATGCAGATCACGAAGAGAAAATCTTTAATCAAGTTGCTGATGCACGAGCACGTATGATTCAAGGTGGCAGCGTTTCTGAGCAAGCAGATGCAGCAAATATGATGACAGGCGCACTTAAGAGCCTATTTGCAGTTTCTGAAGCCTATCCTGACTTAAAAGCAAATGAAAACTTTCGTGTGCTTCAAGAAGAGCTTTCAGCGGTTGAAAATAAAATTGCCTACGCAAGACAGTTTTACAATGATTCAGTGCTGAACTACAACAATGCAATCGAAACCTTCCCAGGTGTTCTTTTTGCAGGTCCGATGGGTAAGGGGCAGCAAGTCTATCTTGAAATTCCTGAGACAGAGAAAGATGCTCCAAGTGTTTCTTTTGGCAATAGTCAAGCTGTCAATGTTGAGCAGTCAGCGCAGAAGGTGCTTAACGATTAAGCTCTGAACTAAAAATTAGAAATTGAGTGCCCTAGTTTTTTCAACTAGGGCACTTTTTGATATTTGGTGCTTTGAGTTTTTCTAATCGCATTCTGATTTGATTTAGCAGTTCCCACGATCCACTGCGACAGCAGTTAATCGGCGAACTTCGTAACGAGTAATAACAATTCCGCTTAAATCCATTGTAAAGTAAAGTCTAAAGGTGTTTTTAAGTAGTAGTTCAGGTGACTAGCGGAATAAACTAACGCACCTGACGCTTCTAACGCATTCTTTTACTACATACATTTTCGGACACGGTATTACTTTGCAGTAAAGTATTACTTTGCAGTAAAGCCACCATCAACATAAATAACTTGCCCCGTAACATAATCAGAAGCTTTAGAAGCTAGAAATACTGTTGTGCCGACAAGGTCTTCAAGTTCACCATTGCGCCCTACACAGGTTTGTTTAGCTAGCTTTTCAACCGCTGCTGGATTATCAAACACACTTTCAGTTAGCTCTGTTTTGAAAAAACCTGGGGCAATAGCATTGCAATTGATGCCATCTTGTGACCAGCTTTGTGCCATGGCTCTAGTAAGCTGCCCAACGCCACCCTTTGATGCACCATAAGCAAGACCATTTGGGAAAGCTCTTTGTGTTTGCAAAGAAGCTATATTGATAATCCGCCCCCAGCCCTTTGCCTGCATAGCAGGAACAAGTTCCTTTGCTAGAAAGAAAGGTGTACGCAGATTAATATCTAGTGTCTGATTCCAAGAATCAAAACTTATCTCTTCTGTCGGCTCACGTAAATTCACACCAGCAGCACTGATAAGCACATCAACAGTTCCAAAAGCCTGAGTAACATCATTAGCTGCTTTTTCAATGCCTTCTTGACTAAGTAAATCAGCTACAACATAGTTTGCACTATGACCGTCTGATTTAATTTGCTCAACTTTAGCAGCAAGCTCAGCTTCTCGCCTTGCAACTAAGATACTATTTGCACCAAGTGCTGCAAGGTGTTGTGCTAAAGCAGCACCTATACCACTGCTTGCACCTGTGATGCATATGTTTAGGTCCTTAACTGAAAATAAGTTTGCTAGGTTCATCTGACGTTCTTTCTATACATAAAACACAGTATATAAAAGCAATTCCACGATTAACTGCTGTCGCAGTTAATCGGCGAGCTTCGTAACGAATAAGAATAAAGCCACTCAGTGTGTACAGTTATTTCGTGGAAACGCTGTAAAAAGCACTGTCATTCTGAGTGAAACGAAGAATCTCGAAAAAGTTTCAAAACACAACTTATAGTGTTTGAAGTGACCATCGAGATTCTTCACCTCGTAAAACTCGGTTCAGAATGACAAGCTTAGTTTCTAACTATATTTCTTGATACGGGCATCCGCTGTTCTAGCGTGTGCTTCCATTCCTTCAAGACGTGAAATTCTAGCGGTTACTTCACCAAGTTTAATACTAGCTTCGCTAGTCATTTTTTGATAAGTCAGAGTCTTGATGAACTTAGCTACATTCAAACCACCAGAGTAACGACTTGCTTGCTTAGTAGGCAAAATGTGATTTGGTCCTGACACCTTGTCGCCATAGGCAACAGTTGTTTCTTCACCTAAGAAGATTGAACCATAGTTGGTGAGGTTATCGTGCCACCAATCCAAATCTTGTGTTTGGATTTCTAAGTGCTCTGGACCGTACTCATCACAAATTTGTACTGCTTCTTCACGCGTATCGCAAATTACGATTTCACCGTAATCTGCCCATGCACTGCTTGCTGCACTTTTAGCAGTATCTGGTAAATCAGCGATGTATTTTGGTGTAAGCTCCATAACTTCCTGAGCGAGCTTCTCACTAGTCGTGATAAGCCACACTGGCGAGGTCGGTCCGTGTTCAGCTTGTCCTACTAAGTCAATGGCTACAACATCTGGATCGGCCGTGTCATCTGCAATGATTGCAATTTCACTTGGTCCAGCAAAGACATCGATGCCTACCTGTCCAAAAAGGATGCGTTTAGCTTCGGCAACATAGGCATTACCAGGACCAACAAGGATATCTGCTTTATGTCCTGTGAAAAGACCGTTTGCCATAGATGCAACAGCCTGTACACCACCAAGTGCAAGAATAGTATCTGCACCGCATAAGTCCATAGTGTACAGAATGATAGGGTGAACACCCTCATCACCCTTAGCAGGAGAGCAAGCAATGATGTTCTTAACCCCTGCAACTTTGGCAGAAGTCACGCTCATAATTGCTGATGCAATATGTGCATAGCGACCACCAGGTACATAGCAACCTGCAGTTATCACAGGAATGTGTCTGTGACCTAAAATGACGCCATCATCTTCGATTTCAACGTCACTCATGCTGTCACGCTGTGCTTGGGCAAAACGCTTAACACGGTCGTAGGCAAATTGAATATCTGCCTTTGTTTGCTCGTCTATTGTGGCAGTTGCTGCATCAATTGTTTCTCTTGAAACAACAATTTCACCCGTCCACTTATCAAAGCGTTCAGCGTAGCTTTTGACAACATCTTCGCCACCTGCTTCAATTTCAGCAAGGATGGCACCGACAGCATCACGAATATCGCTTTCATCGCTGCTTGCTGTTTTGTGTGCTTGTTTGAGATAGCGAATCGCCATAATTTAGCTCTTAACTGCTTCCTTGAAGCGTTCACGTATTACAGTTGGAGGTAATGGAATTGGGGTGAGCTTTGGACTACCAGGTTCTACTTTTGCCACAATTACGTGTGGACCATCAGTTGAGAGGCATTGTTCTAAGACAGGACCAAGTTCTGTACCAGCAACTTCGGTCACGCTTTCTACGCCAGCACCTTTTGCCATAGCAGCAAGATCTGTTTTCATAGAGGTGTAGGTTGCTTGATCGCCTGTTGAGCCATATGCACCGTTATCTACAATTAGCAGTGTGTAGTTCTTTGGGGCTTGGTTAGCAATGGTTGCCAGTGTTCCTAAGTTCATAAGCACACTACCGTCACCATCTATTGATACAACAGATTTGTCTGTTGTTCTACTGATACCTAAACCAATTGATGATGATAAGCCCATTGAGCCTAGCATGTAGAAGAAGTTTGGTGAATCTTTGATTGAATAAAGTTCTTGTGATGGAAAGCCAATGTTACAAACAACCAAATGCTTTTCAAGGATACCTACGATTGATTCAAGGAGTTCGAAGCGTCTAAAAGCCATTATGCTGCTCCCTCAACGCTAGAAGTCCAGAAGTCAAAGTCGAGTAGTGCAGCCATTGGACGTTGTGCAACACGTGCATGGTTAACAAGATTACCCACTTTATTGATGTCTTTAGCATCGCTGAAGTTATAAGTAACGACACCGACTGTTTCAAGTAGAGGCTTTGCTGCAATACCCATAGGTACTTGTGCACCAACAGGCTCACCACGTGAACCACGGTGACTCACTATCATCGTGATAGGTAATTCATAGTAAAGACCTAATGAGCACATAGAAGAAAGCATTGTGCCGATGCCTGTATTTTGCATGATAATAACAGGTGTTTTGCCACCAAGATATGCACCTGCACAGATACCGAGTGCTTCTTCTTCTTTATTGGCTGCCATATAGCCAACGCTATCATCTGCTTCAAGTAGATTTATCAACCCGCCAAGTAACTTACATGGTACTGAAACAAAAAAGTCAGCACCCTGTCCTTTGAGCTCTTGAAGTAAAGCTTCACTTACTGTCGCCATAACGTCATCACCTTTTCTTGAATTTTCTTAACTTCTTTTTTTTCAACTTCTTAAGATACACCAGCGAGATAGGCTATTTCTGTAGCAAAAGCCCATCAATGTAGGCAAGTCTTAATTTGATAGTTATGGCAACTATACGAGATTTAGGTCATAAATGCTAATTCAAGTTTTGAAAACATCATAAATTTTATTTATAATGGTCATACATATGCGTATAGATCACTTACTTACTTTTGTTGTAGTTGCGGATGAAGGCAACATTACGAAGGCAGCACACAAACTTTTTAGAACACAACCTGCGATTTCAACACAGTTGCGACAGTTAACTGAGGCATTTGGAGAACCTCTCTATGTAAAACATGCAGAAGGCATAAAACTAACTGAGGCTGGCGAAGGCTTGTTGGTTCATGCCAGAGCAATTACCAGAGCCTTTGAAGCTACCAAACTTTACTGCAATGATTATAAGAACCTCGGTATAGGAACGCTCAAACTGGTAGCTAGTTTGACGATTGGTGTATATCTTTTACCTCAACTGCTTACAAGTTTTAATCAGCAGCATCCAAAGCTCAACATTCAGCTCAACACACGTTATTCAAAGGAAGCACTAGATATATTGTTGCAAGGTCAAGCAGAGATAGCTTTTGTTGAAATTCCCCTTGAGGAACTTGGTGCACTAGATTCTAGTTTTAGCTATACCGAGTTTTATCGGGATGAAATTGTTTTAGTCGCGCATCCTGAACATCCCTTAACTCAGCAAGAAAGCCTACAAGATTTTCAGGATTATCTAAAAGACTATCCACAAAGCTATCCAATTGTTTGGGCAGAGGCAAGTTCAGGTACGAGGCACGTGGTAGAGACGATGTTAGAGCAGGAAAATATCACGCTAGAAAAGCATATACAGGTAACTGGTATAGAAGCGATTAAGCGTGCTGTACGAGGGAACTTAGGTATTGCATTTCTGTCACGCCTTGCAGTGACTGAAGAGCTTGCGTCAGGGCAACTGGTGCAGATTCCTTTTGCTAAGCAGTTGCTCAAACGGTCGTTCACGTTGGTCCATCCCCAGTTAGAGTTGTGCTCACATCGGGCTCGAGCCTTCATTGAGTTTTTCGCAGAACAAGTTTTGAAGACTGACCAGAGTGAGTTTGTGAGAAATCCTCAAAAATAACCGCACTTTAAACATACCTTGGCGGTTTTTTCGTAAAACACGTGCTAGACTAACCTTACTTTGAAACTAGCCATCATCGCTGACATTCACGGAAACCTGCAAGCCCTCGAAGCTGTCTTAAAAGACCTTGAGCAGCACGATATTGATAGGCTGATTGTCAATGGTGATAGTGTCAATCGCAACCCAAATAGTCCAAAAGTTTTAGAGCGTCTGCAAAGTTTGCGTTCTCCAAAAGCAGAGCTGATACTTGGTAATCATGACGACCTGATGTGTTTGTGGCACAAGCGAAGTGAAAAGCTGCCAAAAGAGTGGTTTGATGATCCTTTTTGGCTTGGTACGGCTTGGGTTGTAGAACAACTTCAGGCAAATAGTTGGCTAGAGTTACTAGCTTCGCTACCTATGACACTTAGAATCTCTGATTCTGAAGCAGGTGATGTGCTTATCAGCCATGGAAGTCCTCGGCATTACCGTGAAGGCTACGGACGGTATTTGCGAGATGAAGAAATTTCAGAAATAACTGAAATGCACCCTGCTCGAATCTATGTTGGGTCACATACACACCGCACCATGCAGCGAAAGTTTGGTAGTCACCAAATCCTCAATACTGGCGCAGTCGGCACACCGTTTAACCAAGACCCAAGAGCACAATATATTCTTTTAGAAAAAATTGATGAGGCATGGCAAGTTAGTTTTCAGGCAGTGCCCTACAATAGAAAAGCCGCAATCAAAGATTTTGAAAGCTCAGGCTACTTGGCTGAAGGTGGTTTGAGTGCAAAGATATTTTATGAAGAACTTTGTCGGGCTAGGGCTCTGTACGGTAGCTTTTGGGGTTGGACAGAAAAACAAGACTTGCAAAAAACACCAGAACAGTGGGAACGATTTGTTCAGGAATTTCCTGACAGATTTGAACGACCCACATCTATGAAAGAGGCAATAAAGCTTCCTTTAACGATTGATATTGTGTGATGTTACTCTTTTGTGATGTTACTCTTTAATGTTGATATCTACGCTCGTTGTAATCCAGTCAGAGCCTTTGAGAGGCTCGAGCAAACTCTCTAGATTCGCCTTAAAACTTTCTTGACTTTGATAGCCAACGGCAAAAACTCCGTTACTTGTTGTAAAGCTTGCCAAGCTATCTGTATTGAGCTTTTTTCGACTAGCGATTGCGATAAAGCTGTCCGTACCTTCTGGACCTGCTGCTTTAAAGTGGTAGTTATCGCCCTTAATGCCGAAGTAAATCGTGCTTGTACCAGAGAGAAAGTTAGTGCTTTCAAAACGGTTGGGGTAGATTTGCAGAACTGTGCCATCGCTGTGCAAGTTGTAGAGGTAAACAAATGCGCTCGAGCCCACCGTGAGTCCTATCTCGATGGTTTCTCCGATGGTGTAGGTGGCATCCTCACCGTTGGCGTAGCGTTTATCTAGCCAGAGCTCGAGCTCAAACGCTGCCTCTGGATTTGTAATAAGCCCTGAATTAGTAGTATCAGATTCTTGAGCAACAGAAAAACCAAAACTTACAAATATCAGGATAGAAAGTAGTTTCCAAAAATAAGCTTTGAACCAGTTGAAGTATCGTTGCTGTAATAAAAACATCCCGTAAAAATCCCCAAAAATCACTAGCTTAATGTACACTTGTTGATGGCGCTACCATAACGTGCTATCTCTGATAGCCCTCTTACACACAGCTAGCTGTCTCACATAACAAAGCATAGTCAAAACGAAAATTAGTAGCATGATTAAATATTATGTGAAAGAAAGCACTTGAAAATATAAAAAGATTTATTGTACAATATAAACAGCTAAAGGCTACCTATTGGTTAGGCTAATTAGCAGTTAAACGTGTAAAGAAACGTATAAAGAAAGGTGAAACCATGAAAGCGATACTAGAATCTGTTTTAAGTTCAGCAGCTCATGTAAGTACAGGTCAAATAAGTACAGGTCAAGTAAGCACAACTGCTAGTTCTCAACCAAGTTCTCAAAAACTGGCTAAAACAAGCTCAGGGCGCAAGCGTGTTGTAATTGTAGGTGCAGGTTTCGCTGGTATTTATGCAGCTAAAAAACTGAAATCTGCTGATGTTGATGTCTTGCTCATCGACAAAAACAACTTTCATACCTTTCAACCCTTGCTTTACCAAGTAGCAACATCTGCCTTGAACCCAGATGAGATTGCCCACAGTGTTCGAGCAACTTTTAGAAATCAAAAGAACTTTGACTTTTTACAAGGAACTGTTAAGTCAGTTGATTGGGCA
>CALGZD010000166.1 GCA_937934635.1 uncultured Deinococcales bacterium | reverse complement strand
CCAAAAGCCATGCTCTTTTTCCTAGCTTTACTACCTCAATTTGTAGACCCAACTCTTGGCAGTGTTCGCTTGCAAATGCTCAATCTAGGTATCGTTGCTATTATTGTAGGTTTTCCTGTAGATGCTGGTATTGGTTTACTTTTCGCCTTTTTAAAGCAGTGGTTAAATAGGCATGAAAGTTTTCGTAAGTTGGCGATGCAAGTGGGGAAGTGGCTTACTGGTGCGGTTTTTATAGCTTTGGGCCTAAATACAGCAATATCACTGTTTAGATAGCTTGTGTTTTTACATTTACAAATACACAATAGCTTTAATATTGTAACCAGAGAAGAATTTTGATAGCGACAAATAAGAGAATCGGTGGTATAATTCACCATATCTATTTTTTGTGATTAATATGTATTTTCGAAGGTGAGTTTTTACCTATGACCAAATTACAAGCGGGTTTAACAGCGCTTGGTACTTATGTGCCTGAGCGCATTATGAAAAATGCTGAGTTTGAAAGCTTTTTAGATACATCTGATGAATGGATTGTCGAACGTACAGGTATCAAGCAAAGACATATAGCAGCAGACGATGAATTTCCCTCGTACTTAGCGATTAAGGCAGTTGAAGACCTGATTGCTAGGCATGGTGACAATGTGCTCGAAGGTGTTGATATGGTGATTCTAGGTACAGCAGCACCAGATGCTTACTTCCCAGCCACTGCAGCACTGGTTCAAGACCATTTTAAGCTCAAGGCAGCAGCCTTTGATTTGTTAGCTGGTTGCCCTGGCTGGATGTATGCACTGTCTGTTGCTCAGGCCTATGTTGAATCTGGTCATGCCAAAAAGATTCTGGCGATTGGTTCAGAGGTACTTACAAAAATTATTGATATGAACGACCGCAATACTGCTGTGCTCTTTGGTGATGGCGCAGGGGCAAGCATTGTCGAGGCTGTACCAGCACCCTTTGGCTTTAAATCTATGGTGCTTGGAGCTGATGGTTCAGGTGGTAAGCATTTACATGCTAAAGCAAATGGAGGCTTGTTGCCAGATGGCACCCCTCTTGCTGAAAAAGCCTATATGAATGGGCGTGAAGTTTTCAAGTTTGCAGTTCGTGTTATGAAAAATGCAACGGTTGAGGCGATTGAAAAAGCAGGCATGACTGTAGATGATGTATCACTTTTTGTACCGCATCAGGCGAATGTACGTATTATTGAAGCTGCAAGACAGCGCCTAGAATTACCACCTGAGCGAGTTGTTGTTACTGCACCTTACTATGGTAACAACTCCACAGCTACAATCCCGTTAGCGCTTAAACATGCACTTGATGATAATCGTATCAATGAAGGAGATAATCTGCTCTTAGTGTCTTTTGGTGCGGGTTTAACTTGGTCATCTTCTGTGTTGACTTGGGGTGGATTGCACTAGTGGCTTAGAGCTTGGAGTACACTCAATTTCGTGTAATTATTATTGAACTCAGTACAAATTTTCCTATTCATCCTTTACAGCGTCAGTTGTAAAGGATTTACTTATGTAAAGGCAGTTTTGCCATGAATGTTAAAAGCGTATCCCCCCTAGCCCCCCTTAGTAAGGGGAATCCTAAAGCCTCCCCCTTACTAAGGGGGATTGAGGGGGATTCGGTTTTAGTTTGAAGAGCATATCCCCCCTAGCCCCCCTCTTGATAAGGGGGGAATCCTAAAGCCTCCCCTTTATTAAGGGGGATTAGATTTTAGCTTTTAAAATGATGCCTTCAAAAGCACAAGATTGATTTTATAAAAGTGAAGGACGGATTATTTTGATAGCAGCATTATTCCCAGGTCAAGGCTCACAAGCTATCGGCATGGCAAAAGATTTTTATGACAATAGTGCAGCAGCAAAAGCAGTACTTGAACAAGCTGAAGCTGCCATGCCAGGGCTTTTAAAACTTATGTTTGAAGGTCCAGAAGACAGTCTTAAACTAACAGCGCATCAACAACCTGCACTGGTTGCAGCAGCAAGTAGCGCGTTTGCTGCCTACAAAGAAGCTGGTGGAGAATTGCCACAGTATGCAGCAGGACACAGTTTGGGTGAATTTAGTGCCCATGTAGCATCAGGTTCATTGGATATTTCAGATGCCATCAAACTCGTAAACAAGCGTGGGCAGTATATGCAAGAAGCAGTGCCTGAGGGTGAAGGTGCAATGTCTGCGGTGATGAAGATAGATCAAGCAGCTATTGCTGAAGTATGTGCTAATACTGAAGGTGTTGTCGAAATTGCTAATCTAAATTCTGATGGACAGATTGTTATATCAGGTGCTGCCGCAGCAGTTGGCATAGCCAATGATGCCTTAAAAGAAGCTGGTGCAAGGGTTGTGCCTTTAAGCGTATCTGCGCCATTTCATTGTTCGTTGATGAAACCAGCAGCAGAGCGTTTGGCTAAAGATTTACAAGCTATTAATGTTTCACCTATGAACATTCCAGTTTTAGCAAATGTAACGGCGGATATTATTGCTTCCGAGTCAGACATAGCTAAGCTTTTAGAAGAGCAAGTTACAGGGGCAGTGCGTTGGATAGAACTTACGCAAAAGCTTGATGCGCTTGGTGTTACAAAATATATAGAATTTGGTTCTGGTAAGGTGCTTACTGGACTTATGAAACGCAATGTTAAAGGGTCAGATGCTGCAAGCGTAACGGATATGGCGTCTTTACAGGAGGTTTTAGGATGAGTGAGAATATGAATCGGACAGTGCTAGTGACAGGCTCGAGCCGTGGCTTAGGTCGCGCAATGGCTTTAGGCTTTGCAGATGGTCAACATAATGTAGCTGTTCACTACGTAAACTCATCTGGTCCAGCCGAAGAAGTCGTAGCAGCCATCGAAGCTGCGGGTGGCACTGCTGCTGCCTTCCAAGCAGATGTAAGCAACTCAGAATCCTGTGTAGCTCTAATCAAAGCCGTTCAAGACAAATTTGGCGGTTTAGATATCCTTGTTAACAACGCTGGCATTACCAATGATGGTCTAGCGATGCGTATGAAAGAAGAACAATGGCAAAGCGTGATTGATACAAATCTTTCAAGTGCTTTCCACTTAAGTAAAGCATCACTACGAGGAATGCTTAAAAGCAAATGGGGCAGAATCATCAATATCGCCTCTGTTGTTGGCATTGTGGGTAATGCAGGTCAGCTTAACTACGTTAGCGCAAAAGCTGGTTTGATAGGCTTTAGCAAAGCCTTAGCCCAAGAAGTGGCTAAAAAAGGTTTGACAGTGAATAGCGTTGCGCCTGGCTTTATCCGCTCAGATATGACTTCAGAACTACCTGAAGAGCTCAAAGAGAGCTATATCAGTCGTATTCCTGTAGGTCGCTTTGGGGAAGCGGAAGAAGTCGCCCATTTGGTTTACTTTTTAGCAAGTGATAGGGCTGCCTACATCAACGGGCAGACAATAACCGTTGACGGTGGCATGGTGATGCAATAAAGTAGGTTTATATCGATGTGTAACGGCTATATTAGTGTGAAAGCTATACATGAAAGCTATACTAGGCGTTAACACCTGTTGAAAGACGATTCTGGAAGGCTCGAGCTCTAAATTCACTCCCTTTTATAACGAAGAAGATTGTTAAACTGTCTGTGAGGTCAGGCAAAAGGTATAGAATCTAGCAAAAACCAGACATAAAATATGCACATAAATGCAAAATAAGTATGGAGGTCAATCATGACTGAACAAGAAGTAATGGCAAAAATCAAAGAAGTAGTAGCAGACAAGCTAGATGTAGATATGGGTGATGTTATTGAAACTGCATCATTTGTGGACGACTTAGGTGCAGATTCACTAGACGTTGTTGAGCTAATCATGGGTCTAGAAGATGAATTCGGCATCGAAATTAGTGATGAAGAAGCAGAAGGTATCGCTACTGTAGGCGATGCTGTTAAGTTCGTAGCTTCACGTTAACTAGTTCACGTTAAGTAGAAGTTTTAACTAGTTTTTTACGGCAGCTATAGGGAAATTTCCCTATAGCTGTTTTTTTATGCTTTTTTGCAAGAAAATTGGACTGAGTATAAATTATTGAGTGTGACAAAAGTGTCTAAAATCAGGTCAAATGCTCATGGTGTTCGGGTTAAACTATTATTCATAATTAAAGGCTCTTGTTTGTTCCTTGAGTCTAAAGGAGTTCTCGATGAAACGAGTCGTTGTTACAGGTGTTGGACCAGTGTCTTGTATTGGTCTTGGCGCTGAAACTTTTTTGAAGGCCCAACACGAAGCTAAAAATGGTATTCGTCATATCACACGGTTTGACCCTATTGCAGACAAAGTAGATTGTCACATGGCTGGCGAAATTGATATTGAAATCACCGATTATATTGATAAAAAAGAGGCCAAGCGCATGGACCGAGTGGTTCAGCTTGCGCTTATTGCCAGCGACCTAGCAATTGAAGATGCAGGTCTAAGCTCTGATGAAGTAGCAGGAGAGCGCTCTGGGGCAATTTTGGGTACAGGCATCGGTGGTATAGAAATCTGGGAAAAACAATCAAAAATTCGTTTTGAACGAGATGTATCTAGAACGACGCCTTTTTTTATCCCGATGCTCATTCCAAATATGGCAAGTGGTCATGTATCTATGCGACACGGTATGCAAGGACCAAGCAGTGCAGTCATTACTGCTTGTAGTTCAGGCTCAGGTTCTATTGGCGATGCCTACCGAGTGATTGAGCGTGGTGAGGCAGATATTATGATTGCTGGCGGTACTGAAGCAAGTATCACCACAATGGGTGTGGGTGGCTTTGCAAATATGAAAGCGATGTCTACTCGCAATGACAGTCCAGAAACAGCTAGTCGCCCCTTTTGTCTTTCAAGAGATGGTTTCATCGCAGGTGAAGGTGCAGGACTTGTTGTGCTTGAAGAATATGAACATGCCAAAGCAAGAGGTGCAAGAATTTATGCAGAAGTGGTTGGTTATGCAACCAGTGCTGATGCACACCACATCACCTCACCAGCACCAGGTGGCGCAGGGGCAGTACGTTGTGTAAATTGGGCGCTTAAATCAGCCAAGATTGATGCAGATAAGATTGATTATATCAATGCTCACGGTACGAGCACCCCAGCTAACGACAAAAACGAGACGCTTGCCTACAAGACACTGTTTGGTGAAAAAGATACGTGTCCACCAATTTCAAGTACCAAGTCTATGGTTGGGCATATGCTAGGTGCAGCAGGTGGCATTGAGGCAATTGCTACGGTGCAAGCATTGCATACTGGTGTTTTACCACCAACTAGAAACTACATTGATCCTGATCCTGAGTTAGACCT
>CALGZD010000165.1 GCA_937934635.1 uncultured Deinococcales bacterium | reverse complement strand
CGATTGAAGAGCTATTACCTTGTTCATGTAGAGATTAAATGTCATTCTGAGCGATAGCGAAGAATCTCCGTCGCAAACGTAAAAAAACGAGATTCTTCATTTCGCTGCGCTACATTCAGAATGACATGGTTATTTTGGACTCAACGGACTTTTAGTATACTCTTATTTTGATTGTAACATTGCTTTAGAGCACTATAAAGGTTAGTAACAGCAATTTGTTTAAATTATTCTTTATCAAACTTGTATATGTTTCCTGAAAAAGAAGCTAGGTATAGTTCTGATTCAAAGTCGACGCCAAAAGTAGAAATATTGAGCTCCGTATCTCTGAGTACAGCAGTTCTCCAACCTCTCAGTCCCTCTGGGTCTGGTTGTGCTTGCCATATACGACCACTGGCAAAGTCACCATATATATAGTTACCTTGGAGGCTTCGTAGAGCTTTACCACGGTAAACATAGCCACCAGTAATTGACCTACCATTAGCCGCACCGTGTTCGTAGAAGAGGATTGGTTTAACTAGATTATTATCTGGATTGCAGTCTTCAGTTGGGTTGAAGCAGCTTTTAGCTTCCATCAAACGCCAGCCGTAGTTATCTCCACCTGTATTATCTGCTGCTTGAAAGTTAACTTCTTCAAAGGCATTTTGACCAACATCGCCAATATATAAGTCACCTTTTAAACTATCAAAGCTCATGCGCCATGGATTACGCAGCCCGTAAGACCAAATTTCTGGTAGAGCATTATCTTTATTTACAACTTGGTTTACAAAAGGATTATCTTCTGGGATTAGGTACGCCTGTGTTTCATTGCCATTCACATCAATTCTAAGTATTTTTCCTAGTAGAGTTGTCAGGTCTTGACCTGCATTGATGGGGTCACCGCCTGCGCCACCGTCACCTGTTGCTATGTATAGATAGCCATCTGGACCAAAAGCAATTTGACCGCCGTTGTGGTTTGGAAAGGGCTGAGAGATTGTTAGGAGTACTTTTTCAGATTGTACGTCTGCAATGGTTGTTGTGTTATCTAAGGTAAAGCGTGAAACAACTGTGTCTCCACGCTCATCTGTGTAATTAACAAAAAAGTGATTCGTTGCTTCAAAGTTTGGATCAAAGGCAAGACCGAGCAGACCACGTTCGCCATTTGAGGAGATACTGCTACTAATATCAAGGACGGGTTCAGGTCTGAGCTGGTCATTCTCAAAAACTCGAATCCGACCTTCTTTTTCTATAATAAATAGTCGCTCATCTCCTGCGTGCGTAATATCTACAGGTTGAGATAAACCTTCGATAACTAAAGAAAGTGTAATTTTTTCAGTTTCTGTTTGTGCGCTCGAGCAAGAAATAAGCAGTAACAAAAGTAAGCTTGAGAGATACACGTAAACTAATTTAAGTTTTACATGTTTAAAGCTTAAATTTTGAAATGTCAAAGATTGTAATGAGAGAGCTATGTGATTAGAGAATAGTTTGTGGAGAGGTTTCATAACAACTATTTTATACCGTCATAGGACTAAGGACTGTGAGACCGTTTGCCATTTGTAACTGTGTATGTGTTAGAGCTACTCACTAAAGATGACGGTTTACCAGATTTCGTGTATCGATTATTTGTATCCTTTGATTTAATCAATATACATTGAACCAGTACACACGAAATCGGAAACCTTGCTAAAGATAGAGTTCTAGTTGGTGCTTTACCATTATAATCTTTTAGTTATTGCCCTCTATACCTTGAAGATATTCTTTTGGTGTATTGTCTTCCTTTGCACCGCAAGGTTGCATAACTTGGCTGATGGATAGTTGACCTGTGTGATCGACATTGATATGGGCAACTTCCATACAGTTTTTGCTAAAGTATTGCAAATCAACATTTAAGGCGGTAGCACGACGACCATTGTTTTGGTGTACAAGGTTTATGTTTACAGGGATGGGTTCATCATCACCTGCAAGTCGGGGAGCGTAGACATTGGCTCTAATTTTGTAGGTGCCTGCTTGGATGACAGGTGTATACCAGATTTCTGAACCTGGACCTCGCTGAGAATCAATTAGGATTTCTGCGCCTGACTGAGAGTCTTGACGATAGGCAGCTGAGTCCGCAGCGTTAAAGTTCAAGCCATTTGGGTCTATCACCGTTAAATCTACGTCTGCGGGTTTATCCCATGACATCATTGCAAAAAGTGAATTGGTTGTATTAGCCGCAGCAGCAGAAGCTGAAGCAGCAGCAGCGGAGGCAGCAGCAGCGGCAGAAGTTCTTTCTAGACTTTGTGCTAGCGTTGTTTTTTCACGTTGTAGATTATCTCGCTCTGCTGTCAACTGACTCATAGTTTGCTGCAATGTGGCAAGTTGCTGTGTGAGATCAGTGTTTTGCTGTTGATATGACTGTACTTGCGTTTGAGCCGTAGCTGTTTGACTAGCTTGCAGACTTAGTTCATTGATTTGATTTTGTAAGCTATCAATTGTGGCTTGTCGGTCGCTTAGTGCTTGAGCGTAGCTTGTTGTATCTGTGGTGAGCTGATCAAGCTGTGCCTGTAAGGCATTTCGCTCAGTAGTTAAACTTGTTAGTGAAGTTGCTAAACTTTGGTTTTCTTGCGCTTGTAGTTGAGTGCTAGCAAGCTGAGCATTTAGACGGTCACGTTCTTGTTCTAATTCAAACAAGCGGCTATCAGATAATTGTTTGTCTTGTGTCAATTGTGTGAGCAATGTTTGGCTTTGCTCGAGCTGTGCCTGCAAGTTAGTGGCGAGCTGTGCTGTTTGTTGACTAGACTGTGTAGCAGTAGCGTTTTGGACCTCTAAACTTTGTTGTTGTAAGCGTAAGTTACTAAGCTCTTGGGTTTGTGAATTTAGACTTGCTTCTGTATTTGTGAAATTTGTTTGTAGTTGAGCAAAGTCTGTAGCGAGGCTGTCTCGTTGGGCTATGGCAGTTCTCAGTTCATTTTGCACTGCATCGAAGTTTGCTTCGAGTGTTAATTTGCTGCGCTCGAGCTCGACAAAATCAGTATTTAAGCGAGACAATTCATTTTGCAAAGCTATTTGTAAAGCGCTTTGGTTATCAGTATTTGCCAGGCTTGCTTCGTTGATTGCTCTTAAGCGATTGAGCTCTTGTTCTAGTGCAGTGTTTTGGCTAGCGTTTTGGGCAGTGTTTTGACTAGAGACCTGAGACAGTTGGCTGAGTTGTGTTTCTAACTGTTGGATAGTGGCAGTTTGTATTTGTAATTCGTTTTCAAGCGCAGCTTTAACCTCAAGTGTTAGTGCAGGTGGTGTTAGTTCGGGAGCTAAGAGATTAATATCTTGAGATGGATTGTTTGTTGTAAGCAAAGCATCTGCGAGACGAAGTTCCATGACTTTTAATTCAGTTTCAAGATTTGTGAGTGTTTCGGTACGTGTCTGAAGGTCTGTTTGCAGTTGTGTGACTTCGTTGTTTAAGCTCACTTCATTCATTTGACTCGTTGCGAGTTGAATGTTTAATTGACTGTTTTGGTTAAGAAGTTCAACTGCTTCTGTCTCTGATAGGGTAGATGCAGTTATTGGCGCACTAGTTGGGTTTGGTATGATGGTTGAAAGCTGGGCTTGGGTGCGCTCGAGCTCTTCTGTTTTTTGTGCCAAGACTATTTGGGTATCTTGTAATTGTGCTCGTAATTGTTGATTTGCAGTTTCTAGCGTTGTAGTTTTGTTTGGACTATCAAGTGCAGCATTTAGGTTAGCTTGTAGATTTTCGATACGAGCTTGTCTTTCTGTTAGATCTGCTTGAGCTGCAATAAAAGCTTCTCGTACATCTTGAGTGCTTGTTTGCGTTGTTGAATTAGCAGGTTCCGTCAGCTTTACAAGCGTGCTGCTAAGTTCCACAACAGTGTTTTGTGCTTTATCAAGTTCAGCTTCAAGTTGTTTGGCAGGTAAGAAGGGAACAGATAAAGCTGTAAGAATCAAAAATGCACCTAGAGCACCCGTAATAACATCGAGCATAGATACATTGAATATGTTTACTTCACGGTCACGTTTTGGTCCCACGGTTAGTTACCTTCTCTTATAACTCCCAGTATATGAACTTTCGGTATACTTTTTGGGCATTTGCTTCCATTTGCTTGCATTTGCTTCAGATAGTATTTGTGATCATTATAGCGTTTCCACGTAACAACTGTACACACTAAGTGCGTTAATTCTTACTCGTTACGAAGCTCGCCGATTCACTGCCCGATTCACTGCCCGATTCACTGCAACAGCAGTGAATCGTGGAACTGCTATTAAATACTATATTTTTTCTTTTAAGTTTTATGTGCTAGTTTTATGTGCTTTGAGTTAGTCGAAATATATGTGATGTCAGTGTGATGTCAGTGTTACACCAGCAGTAGCCTTAATACCAAAAATACCATAAAGTGACTTTAAAGCTTTACTGCACCTTAAAGCTTTACTGCACCTTAAAGTTTTACTGCACCTTTTGGTAAGGATGCGTTGCT
>CALGZD010000164.1 GCA_937934635.1 uncultured Deinococcales bacterium | reverse complement strand
GACATGAGCCGTAAACGCATCACCACAGGTGAGCTCAATAGCTGGATGACCATTTGGACACAGCGACAAGCACCACCAAACTTCAAAGGTAGACCCCTCAAGATTCTCTATGCTACCCAAGCAGATATTGCCCCACCAACTTTTGTCATTTCAGTGAATACTTCTAATTTCGTGATTCGGGCATATGAGTCTTACCTCCGCAATCGCATTCGTGAAGATTTAGGGTTTGCAGAAGTGCCTATGCGTTTGATTTTTAAGTCACGTAAAGGCGATAAAAAAGTTAGACTTGACTAAGGGTGTGTCTGCATTTTAGACGAGTGCTATTTAGGTGTAAAATAAATACTTTGAATATTCGGTGCGGACACACTGCGGACACACCATAGAGTTTTCTCCGCTCCGCTACAAAAACATCCTACGATAGTTAAATCCCTTAAATTTCGGACGCAGCCCGTGACTAACCCATGCTAACAGCAGCCTATAAGCTAGACTTCACAAAGGTTGATACACTTTGGGTATTGAGTAGTACATAAACTAGATTTGCTATACTAATGCATGGTATTCACTGGCTTTCCAAAGAAAACACTAAATTTTTTTGAAGACTTAAAAGCAAATAACAACAAAGAATGGTTTACTGAGCATAAAGAGGATTACGTAGCTTATGTTCAAGAACCAGCTTTAGGCTTTGTTAAGGATATGGGTGAACGCTTACAAGCTTTAGCGCCTGTCCATGCAGATACCAGAACCAATGGCAGCGGTACACTCATGCGTCCTTACCGAGATACTCGCTTTAGCAAAGACAAAACACCTTACAAAACAGCGGTTGCGGGCATGTTTTGGGAAGGTATGGGCAAAAAGACGCAATCTCCTGCCTTTGGCTTTCATCTAGATACCTCTGGTTTACACCTGATGACAGGCATGTTTGGCTTTTCCAAGCACCAGTTAGAGCTTTACCGAAAAGCAGTTGACCAAAAAAGTTCTGGTGAAAAGCTACAAGAAATCGTTGATAGCCTCAGTGCTAAAAAATACAGCGTCGTTGGTGAAAACTATAAAAGGATTCCTCAAGGTTATGATGCTGAACATCCAAGGGCTACACTTTTAAAACATAATGCTTTGTATATTCATCCAAAACCGATTGCTAAAAGTAAGCTTTCAAGCGCAAAACTTCTTGATGAAGTCTATGCACATTTTGAAACGACCTCTCCCCTACACTACTGGCTAACAGCCATCATGAACTGATATGAATATTCAACTTTGGCGCACAATAAGCGTTGTTGTTTTACTTCTGCATATAATTTATACGGCTATCAGCTATAGCACTTTGCCAGACATCATCCCTACGCACTTCAATGCAGCAGGAGAGGCTGATGCTTGGGGGTCAAAAAATTCTATTTGGTTCATGCCTATAATGAATATAGCCATATTTGCCATGTTTTTAGGCATTAACTTTTGGCTGGCACAAGGCTCTCTAAAAAACAAGTGGGGATTAAATATACCAGAAGAATGGAAAGAAGACCCAACAGGTGAGATTCAAAAACTTGTTGTCGTTATGATGGAAGCTTTTAATATCTATACAACATTGCTACTATTCTTAGTTAGCTTTTCTACAGTATATGCAGCAAAAGGTAATGATGCACAGCTACTAATCCTTATGGTTTTAATTGGAGGCATTTTTCCTCCTTTGATTATTCTGGGTATTTTAATGGCAAGGGCTTCGGCAATTCATCGCAAATCCGCTCCAAAATCTGCTCCAAAATAACGTTTAACTCATCCCTACTACAAACCCTACTACAGATAAAAATCTTCTAGTTGAGGCATTGACTCCTCGTACTACTTCAACTATAATCCATAATACAGATTATATATCCACAATACGGATTCTATCAAAGTTATGGAAAAATACGCAGGTACACAGTCCATCGCTAGAACCTTTGCCATCATTAAACTATTTGATGACAACAAACCTACATGGTCACTCCCTGAACTCATCGAAGCAAGTGGTCTAAAACGCACCACCGTCTTCAGAATCCTCTCAGCCCTAGATGCTGAAGGCATCATCCAAAAAAGTGAATCAGGCGATTACCGCCTCGGTCACGAACTCATTCGATTAGGTGGCAGAGCTATCCGCAGTAACCGCTTGCGCCCTGTTGCTCGCCCCTATCTTGAAAAACTAGTCCGTGAATTAAAAGAATCAGCCACTATTGACATTTTAATGGACAATGACGGCATTCCTCAATCTATGGTTATAGAAGAACATTTAGGTCAACATCTGCTAGGAATGGCACAGTACATCGGTGCAAGCTTTGATGCTAATACCACCTCAACAGGTAAAGTTCTCCTTTCGTACCAAAAGGACCTACAGAGCTTTGAGCTAGGAAAATTTGAAAGCTATACAGCAAATACTATTACTGATGAACAAAGATTCTTGACTGAACTTAAGACTGTTAAAGAACAAGGCTACGCAACAACTGTTAGTGAGCGAGAAGAAGGTTTGGTTGCTGTAGCAGTGCCTATTTTCAATCATCATGCAGAAGTGATTGCAGCGCTGTGCATAGCAGGACCAAGTTCTCGAATGCTGTCAGAGATTATGCCAACTTCTGAAAGTCAAAAAATAAAAACAATTGTAGCCGCATTAAAAGAAAGTGCTAAAAACATTTCAGAACAATTAGGCTTTAGCCCTAATTTTGTAGAGAGCGGGTAAGTATGTCAGAAAAACAACCAGAAACAGTGCCTAAAATAAGAGGCGGTCGTCAGGCTAGACGTGCTTTGCGTTCCAAACCAAAAATTGAAATGCTACCTCACCTCAAACAGGGTTTACCTCTAGTTGAGCCACTAAACCCTGACGAGATTGCCCGAATAGACAATGCATCTATGGCTATCCTTGAAGAAGTCGGTGTTGTCTTTCGTGACCCTATCGCCCTAGAAGATTGGAAACAAGCAGGCGCAAGAGTTGAAGGGGAACTGGTCAAGTTTGACCGAGAACACATTCGTGAACTTATCAAAACCATTCCTTCGGATATTGAATTCAAAGCACGTGACCCAGAAAAAAATGTAGCACTAGGTGGCAAAAACTCCATCTTTGTGCCGATGACTGGCGCACCTTACTTGCGAGATTTAGAAGACAAACGGCGCAACCCAACGCTTGATGATTTAGCGATGTTCCACAAACTATCGCACATGTTACCTTCTATCCATTCATCAGCACACCACATTGTTGAACCGATGGATCATGCTGTGCCACATAGGCATTTACGCATCACACATTCTTCTATGAAATATAGTGACAAGACATTTATGGGTATGACCACTTCTGGTAAAAATGCTGAAGATGTTATGGATATGTGTGACATCTTGTTTGGTAAGGAGTTTGTTGATGAGCACGCAGTTGTTACAGGAAACTGTAATGGTAACTCTCCCCTAGTTTGGGATGAAACGATGCTTGGCGCAATGCGTGCTTTTGCTAAAAGAAGACAACCAATTCTTTGTTCACCATTTGTGCTGGGTGGTGCAAACACGCCTGCGTCAGTTGTACCTGCTGTCGTTCAGCTAAATGCAGAAGCATTATCAGCATTAGCTTACACACAAGTTATCCGTAAAGGTGCCAGAGCAATCTATGGTCACTACCTCTCAACCGTATCTATGAA
>CALGZD010000163.1 GCA_937934635.1 uncultured Deinococcales bacterium | reverse complement strand
AGTCATAGTCGTCATAGTCCATGAGCAAAGAAAGTTGTCATTAGAACCGAAGGACAAAGAAGTTAAAAGACATCGTCATATTGGTAATTATGACATTTATGATTCACTTCGGTATTAGGTCAGTTAATCGTGGAAGAGCTTATAATAAGAGAATAATGTGGCGATTCACATTCTGCTAGCAAAATGTTAGCAAACCCCGTATACATACATCTTTAGTCATCCTGCAATAACGAGGCATGATTCTTAATCAGAATATCCAAATTATGTTTATTCTTAAAAGCTTGAAAGTTTCTCAGCCTTCGTTCGCTTTCAACACTATGTGATCCATTTGCCCCATGAACTAAATAGCAAATGCTCGGACTTTTATTTACAAACAATGGGTATCCCGCCTGCGTAACCCGTAAAGACCAATCCCAATCAAAATAACCTTCCACAGCTCTATCAAACAATCCAAGCTTTTGGTGCAGCTGTCTTGGATAAACCATACTTGAAGTCAAAATTGTATTGTTTTTGAGCAAAGAGCTAGGTGTTGCATCAAACGCAAATAACTCTTTATCTACCTCTTGACCATTCTCTTCTGTAACCATCCAGCCATAACTACATAGCAGTGCCTCTTTTATGGCATCTTTACTGGCAGATTGGGAGCTGGCAGATTGAGAGCTGGCAGATTGGGAAAAAGCATCAACCACAGTACTCAGATGATTGCTATCTTCCCACCAATCATCATCATCATGTAGTGCAAGCAACTCGCCTTTTGCCACAGTAATCGCAGTATTTCGTGCATCTACTTGTGCAATACCAGCATTTTTAACCCCTATAATCCGTGTATCTGAATCTTCTTGTGCAAGAAAGTATCCACGACCATCTCCATCGTCACAAACAACAGCTTCCCAATGTTGATAGCTTTGCCCCTTTAAAAAACTTAAGGCTTTACGAAGACGTTCAGGTCGATTTTTTGTCGCAATAATAAAACTGACCAACATACTTGAGTCTACTTTATTCGACTACAAGTTTGCTGGTCAGTAATCTGTGCGTGATATAACTGTGCGTGATATATCTGTGCGTGATATATCTGGGCAAAGCCCAGTTAGTACAACTACATTTTTTCCAATTTATACCAATTCCGTTTATATCCGTTATATCTGTAGTTTAGTCTGATATCATTTTTATGTCATTTTTATGGAGATATCTAGGTAACTCACAGATTATTAGATACAGAAAGCTCTTCCACGATTAACTGACCTAAGTCAGTTAATCGGCGAGCTTCGTAACGAGTAGGAACGAACTCATTTAGCATAGGTCAATATTACGTGGAAACGCTAAGAATATGGTTGAGCAAATGATAGCCCTAACTCATTTGCTTATTACATATAGTTTCGAACACGGTATTATTCAATCACATTTGCTGTTACGATTAGAAGAAGCTCGCTTTCATCTTCTTCAAGTGTAGTTTTACTAAATGCTGAACCAATCACAGGAAGGCTACTTAAGACTGGCGTACCTTGTATATTTTCTTTAAACTTGTTTTGGAAAAGCCCCCCAAGAAGCACAGTTTGTCCAGGCTCTAGACTGATAAGTGACTCAACACTATTTGTTGAACGCTGAATATCAGTTGAATCAAGCGGTGAGAGAAGATCTTCAACTTTGGCTTGAACAGTCATTGTAATACGACCATCGTTACCAATTCTTGGTTTAACACTAATCTGCACACCATATGGGATTTCGAGAGAGTTCAAGTCTCCTCCATCGCCACCAACTGTGTTACGCTCAACAACAGTAATTACACCACCAGACTGCATGATACCTTCACCATTATCAAGAACAGTAAGCGTTGTATCGTCAACACGACGAGACAAACCTTGCGTTTCATAGGTGTCAAGTACTGCTCCAATATTAAGCCCTGAAATAGCACGTTGTGCATCAAAAACAAAATTCAAACCTGTATCAAGCAAATTTGCTGAAAAGTTACCAAACCCCCCACTTAAATCTACGCCCCAGCTATTAACAGTACTTTTCTTAATTTCTTGAATACGTACTTGAACATTCACCTGTTTTTGAGCAATATCAAGCTGAGGAATCAAGGCAACAAATTCATGATGCTGTTCTGCGGTAGCTTGAACAACCAAGCTATTTGTGCGCTCATCTGCAACAACACTAACTTTAGGCGTAATAAATATCGTACCATCTTCAAGTGTTTCTAGCGAAGCGCCAGGTGGTACTGCGATACCTGCTTCGCTTTGTGCTTGTACATCTACTTCTGGCGTTTGTGCTTCAGTAGATTGTTGTAGCAAAGTCACGATATCGGGTGCTACAGCGTTTGACAAACGATAAACACGCTGCTCAGTCTCAGCATAAACCACCACTGGCTCTTTTACTTCTGGTTCGGTAGCGACTGGCTCAGGAGCAGCCTCAACAACTTCAACAGGTTCTTCTTTGACAATATCAATCTCTTTTAGAGCATTTGCAATAGCATAATGTTCCTGTTCAGACGCTCGTACTGAAATAGTTTGAATTGTTGGGAAGGGTGCAACAGTAGCATTTGGCGCTACAGTTGCAACTGCATTTGCTAGTTCAGCAGTATCTCCAGAAACCTTATAGAATCTCTGCTCGAGCACTGGCTCTGGTACTGGCACCTGAACAACTTCTGGTTGTGGTTCTCGTTCATTAAAACGACTAATCGTATCAACAGTACCTACAATAATGACATCATTAGATAAAAGCTGATAATCCAAGCCATTTAGCGAAATTAAGATTTGCCAAATTTGACGGAAAGGCTTCTTACCTAAATTATAAGTAACTTGTTTATTCGGTACATCTTCAATAACTGCCGTCAAACCAACTGAGTGGGCAAGTGCTTCAATCATTACAGGTAATGATGCACCTGCTATGCCTGTATTAAAGGTAATAACCTGATCATACTTGGCATCTGTTGGTAAGGGCTCGAGCTCACTCACTCTGATCGACTGTGTGTCAATATTAGTGGGTACTGCTGCTTGCATACCTGAAGGCATCGACGCAACAACCCCAGTACCATTCTCATTACCACCATCTTGAGCAAAGCTCAAACTAAACCCTAAACTAAGCCCAACTCCTAATAGAACTAATACCATCAGCATCGCTACACGCATTTTGCTTGCTAGCTGTGCTGTATCACTGGTATAGCTATATTGCTGACTATACTGCAATAGTTTCTTCATAATCACTGCCCCAAATCCAAATAAATAATCTGACTTTCAGATCCTTGTCTTAACTCAACCTCATGACGCTTAACATTTGTCAAGCGAATCTCTGTGTCAGGAATCATTTCACCAATAGGTACATGGAATGACCCTAAACGACTTTCAAAAATAGCAACACTCACTGGACCTAAAATAGCACCCGTGAAGCTAAGATTATTATCTCTCACATATGCTGAAACTACAGAAGCACCAACAGCTTCTGCTAGTCCAACCTGTTCTGTAGTCTCTGCTACAACAGCCATCTGTACTGGCTCAACTTCAGGCTCGACCACATTCAAGGTACTTGAAATAGAAGCAATATAAGACTGCCTGCTAACTGCTTGTTGTTCTTGAGCTGCTAAAGCATTTGCCTCTTCTTGAGACTCCTCAACTACAACGACCTCTTCTTCTTCAACAGGCGCTTCTTCTACTACAGGTGTTTCAATAACAGGTGCTTGCACAACAGGCACTGCTACAGGCTCAGGCGCTCGTAATGCAATTTGCACTGGACGTAGCTCAGGTTCTGCTGGCACCTCAACCTCAACAATTTCCTCTTCTACAACAGGTACATTACGTCGTCCAATAAGCTGTGCTTGCCTTAAACCAATAGGCTGTAAACTTGGCGCACTAACTGCGGCTCTCACACCTGCTGTTTGTGGTAAACGTGCTGCTATGTTTGAACCAATTATTGGCTGCGCAGGTGCTTGACTTACAGAAGGTAAGTTAGCAACATTTGCATCATCTGATGAATTATAAGCACGTGTAGACACACCAGCATTAGGCTGTGAGCTAGCAGCGATTGGTAAACGAATACCAGTAAGACGACTTCTATCAAGTGTTACAGGTTCACGCACTACTTCTTCGACTACCTCTGCTGGTACTTCAATCACAACTGGCTCTGGCACAACTGGCTCTGGTACTTCAGACGGCTTGTAGTAAGACGCACGAATCGGTGCTCTCAACAAGCTTGGCTTCACAGCTACAGACTCACTTGAAAAACTAGCTGGTAAGTTACTCTGTCTGCTTGGTGGTGGCAATATCGGACGTGGTGTCGGTACTGCACCAATTTCAATTTTTGGTTGAACAACTTCAGCCTCTGCACGGCTTGTATTATTTGAATTGCCTAATGAGCGTGTAGCTGTTTGATTAGTTCTATTGGCAGATGCCGTACTAGTCTGCGATGGAGCAGTTGCAACATTACTAGTACTGCGTTGTGGACGTGCTACTTCTTCATCTATGTAGATAGGTGCAAAAGGGTTAACTGTTAATCGCCCAGATGGTGCAGCAATCACAATTTGTTCTTCGCTATCCTCTGCTAGCGCAGGTGGCGCATTAATTAAAAATGGCAAATCTGCAATTTCGATATTTTGTCTTTGTGCGCTTGGTAATAGCGGTGCAGGACCACCTTCTACAGGTGCATCTGCAAAGTTAGTAACTGCATCTTGAGAAGTTATATTTTGTAAACCTGCCCCAGTACCAAGCTGATTATCTGTTGCTGTTCTACTAAGAGATGGACCACTAACAGAGTTATTTCCTAAAACTTCAATACCTTCTATCTGACGTGGACTTGAAAAGCCAGGTAAAGGAGGAAGTTCAGCAATAGATGCATCACCAATTCTAGCTTGTAATAAATTACTACTTGCATTTCCTAAAGAAATCTTCTGCAATATTGAAGGTGATTGTATAAATAAATTTGTAGCCTGTGGTTGGGTTAAAAAGTTAAACCAAACCCAACTAGCAAGTAACAGTAACGATAACGCCACTGAAATCCGCAATATCCGAGTGTGTGTCATACCAAAAACATTCATCTAAATATTTCCCATCCAGCACTCCACCCAATATTCCATCCAGAACCCCGCCCAATATTCGAGCGACCTTCTGAATTTTTCGCATCATGTTTTGCAAAATCTTTCGCAAAATCTTTAATGGCATTGCTAATACAACTATCTATTAAATAGACATGCTTCAAAAAACGACTAACCTTATACTGATGTATATATTTAAAACTCAACATATTTATCGTGACTCTCCCGCCCCAGGGTCATTGCCAACAAAAGCATAAACAACAAAATCGTAGGCCGTACTCAAATTCGGATTTGCTGTGCCTTGTTCGTCAACAGAAAACCCAACTTGACTTATCTTTGTAAAGCGCTGAAAAGACTCTAACTGCCTCAAGAAGAAAAGCGTATTTGGATATTTTCCTAAAGTAGATACGGTAAACCCTAATGGTCTAACACCTTGAACACTCTCATTGCTACCTCGACCAGAGCTAACTTGTGTAAGCAACACATCTGCATCGGCTGCTGCTGAACGTAAACGCCCTACAAGCTGTGCAACCTCGTTCTCAGTTGGCAACTCTCTTAAAAAAGCTATGCGTTCCTGCTCGAGCTCAGAAATCTCTTCTCGAAGTGTTGGTAATTCACGCTGTGCCCGTTTAGCAATACCAATATCTTTTTCAACTTTTTCAATCTCTGTATTGAGGGTTGCAATACGCTGCATACTAGGTGTACGTACAAACTGCCACCATGCTGCTGCTAAAGCAATACATAAGATAGTTACAATGATTGCAATATCACGTTGCTTAAGTTTGAACTTTATATTTTCTAAGAAACTTAATCGACTCAACATCATTGTCCCTCGTCAATCGCATTTGTTGTATCTGCATTACGACTCGCAAGTCTGCGACTGCTATTCACAACTGTTCCTACAGAAGATCTGTTGCCTTGCTGTTCTTCTGCTTCTGCTTCAGTATCTCTAGCACGTGTTGCAACAACTTCAGGTTTTCCTTTTGCAATTGCACCTACCGATAAATCAAAGGTGTAACTACCAGTTTCTTCATCAAGAGAGGCATCTCTAAATGCCACACCAAAGAGCGATGAGTCTTGCAATCTACGTAAGTAACTCGCCAAAGCTTGAGAATTGATAGCCGTTCCAGTAACTTCCATTTCAGCACCTGCATCAAGTCCCTCATAGGTTTGATCTTGCTGTAAACGTTCTCGCTCACGTGCATCAAGCGCCCTAATATTCAGGTCATTAAAAGCAATACTTGGCACATTGCCAACAGGTGCTGGTAAGGTTTCAAGCATCAATGCAATTTCATCGGACCATACAATATAGTCATCTTTAACACTATCTCGAATAGCTAAAAGCTCTTGTAAATCAGCCTTGCGTGCAGTCAGCGCATTAAATTCATCTAAGTGCTTTTGCATCTGTCTGCGGGTTAGCTCGAGCTCATTTTTTTGCTGTTTTAAACTACGTTCTTTTAAATTCGTCAATACTTGTAAACTAAAGATTGAGCCAAGCACCAAAATAGGTAAAAGAATCGCAATAAGTTTCCAATGTGCAGGTTCACGCTTGCGAATTTGGTTCTTTGGTAAGAGGTTAATATTAATCAAGGCTGACACCTCGCAAAGCAAGACCTATAGGCACAGCCATCTCTGGTCCAACACTCTCCAGATACTCGCTATCAAAACGATCTGGATCAACAACAACTGTCAACCAAGGATCACCAATATCAACACGGAAACCTAGTGCGTCACCAATTGCCTCAGATAGTCCAGGTAACTTTGCGCTACCCCCAACGACCATCATGCGAGAAATATTGGCATCACCAGCTTGTACTCGGAAAAATTCTAAACTGCGACGAATCTCAGTGGTCAAATCAACCAGAACTGGACGAATCGCTTCATATACACGACCAGGACTAAATTGCTCCCGTTGCGTCTCAAAGTTTAAAAGCTCTTCTTCGTCTTCGGTCGGAATCATCGCCGTACCATAATTGACTTTGATGTCCTCTGCGGAATCAAAATCTAGATTGAAGGCACGCTGTAGTGCAGCAGTAAAGTCATCCCCTGAAGCACTAACATTACGGTTCATAAGCACACGCTCACCACGTACCAAGGTAATGGTTGTACCCGAAGCTGCAATTTCTAAAACAACACCTATTTCATCATCTTCAGTATAGGTATCGCCTACCAATGTCATTTTGCTTAGCTTGTCCCCTAAAAGTGACCCTTTAAGAGACCTTAAAAGCGAGAAAGGCTTGACATCGAACACGACAGGCTCGAGCCCTGCTGCTTTCATATAAGCAATCGGCTTCTCAATAGCATCCAAACGAACAGCAGCAATCACAACTTCCATCTGAGAATCATCTTCAAGGTCATCTGGATGATCGAGTGCATAAAAGTCAAGACTAACTTCTTCAAGTGGATAAGGAATATAACGCTCTGCCTCCCACTTAATCGCTTCGTCTAATTCTGCAAGCGACATTTTAGGAACAAAGATGTTCCTAGTAATCACCTGAGAGTTAGTTACAGCTGTAACAACTTGTGGCTTTTTACGAATATTAATACCCGCATCGTCATAAAGCGCCTTTATTTCTGCCACAAGTGCGTCTGGATCGGCAACAGTATCCGCTTCAAAAATGCCAGGAGGCATTGGGCGAATTGCTAATGATTCTAAACTTGGTGGAACACCTGGTTTGAGTTCCACGATTTTGAGTGCGCTTGCACCAATTTCTAAACCAACCGCTTCAATGCGTGGTTTTCTCAATTGTGCAAATCTTTCACCTAGTGAGGCCATACTCCCCTCCTTCAAGGTCTTGAATGGAGATCTAATGATCTATCTGATAGTGACAATCTCTGTCCTTATCTTTCATCTTCAACAGAAGTTATCTGTTTAGATCTTCCTTCCTTCAACTGAAACCAAAATACAAACCTAAGTAACTTGTTTATTTGGTTTTCTTCCCGCTTAACCTACTTGCTTTACGTATAGCACTAGCAATACTTTGCTAATACATTGACGTTGTTATAAACGTGATTATCAAAAATTACTTCTCAAAGATTTATTATCTAAGCCTTTAGCAAAAGCTCATGTTTGATAACCTGAAACTTAAAATCTGGAATCTTCTGAACACTTCTAAAAAAGTGTTTCTGCTAGTTCACGTGTACTAACTCCATTACTTCAGTCGTTACTAACACGGTAAATCAAAAGATTTCGATTCTTCTTAAATCTTCTTCAAATGAGGTCGTTTTGCCTCACAAGTTGTAATGCAGCATATTACTTATGAAATAAATTGCCATTAAAATCTAGTTAGGTAAAATTAAGACTTGACCGCCGAATACCCATAAAATAGGCACTAAAAACCCACCTCTTTACCCATAACAGTAGGTAATGCAAGCATAATCTAGGGATTATCTATATTGTTTTTTATGTACTTAAAGTTTTGATGAAGTAATTTCTTTTGAAGCAAACAGCAAATAAAAGCAAACAAAAGCAAACAAAAGCAAACAAAAGTAAAACGGACTCCGCAGGAGAGCAGGCGGGGTACTGTCAAAGAAAATCTCCTATGAACAAGTCACACATTAATTCACACATTGATATATTTTTTCGAGGCAGAGCCTCGGAGAATTAAACCCTAATCAATTAAATGCTGAAATCAACACCTATAACGCAAGTTCTATAGACTAAGCTGCACGCATACACATCTTTAAAACAAGATGAAATCAGAAACCCTTACCCAAACACATCAACCGTGCTTTGGAACCATACTAGGCGGAAATACTGTGCCAGAAGCATCTTCGTCATCATCATCATTTTCTGTAGATGCTTCCCTCTGTTGAGATGGGCTAGGAGGATGGATTTGTTTTTCTAATTGTAACGCTTCACCACGCATCAACGTGTCAAAATCCTCAGCATGAAGCGTTTCATACTCCAAAAGTGCTTCGACAATTCTTTCGAATAAATCACGCTCTCTGTGTAACAAGTCCAAAATCCGCTGATACTGCTCATCAATAATGCGCTTGACTTCTTCATCAATCTGCTGAGCAGTTTCATCACTGTAACTTTGTACCGTTTCATAATCACCCAAATAAGAGCTACTGCCTTCACTCAGCGCAATTTTCCCCAAACGCTCACTCATGCCCCAGCGTGTCACCATGCTCCTCGCAGTATTGGTTGCCTGCATAAAATCATTTGAAGCACCTGTTGACACATCTCCAAAAACAATCTCTTCAGCAGCACGACCCGCTAAATAGACCGCAATATCATCTAAAAGCATATTCTTGGTTTTGTACATACGGTCCTGCTCAGGAAAGTTCATAACATAACCACCTGCACGACCTCTCGGCACAATCGTGATTTTATGAACTGGATCAGCATATTCCAACAAATGCGCTGCAAGCGCATGACCTGCTTCATGATAGGCAGTAATCTTGCGCTCTTGTGGACTAATCACACGACTTCGACGGGCTGGACCCATCACCACTCGGTCCGCAGCTTCTTCCAAATCCACAGGCATAATCTTGCTTTGGCTTTGACGTGCAGCAACTAAAGCTGCCTCATTCAACAAGTTTTCTAAATCTGCACCCACAAAGCCTGGCGTTCGTTTAGCAACTTCTTTCATATCAACACTTTCATCAAGTGGTTTATCCACCGAATGAATTCGCAAAATAGCTTCACGACCTTTGACATCAGGTGCATCAACGGTAATCTGACGATCAAAACGACCTGGGCGCATCAGTGCAGGATCAAGCACATCAGGTCTATTAGTAGCAGCCATGATGATAATGTCATGCTCAGTTTCAAAACCATCCATCTCGACAAGCAAAGCATTCAATGTCTGCTCACGCTCATCATTACCACCATTTACGCTGATGCCACGACGACGCCCCACCGCATCAATTTCATCAATGAAGACAATACAAGGCGCATTTTTCTTAGCAACATCAAAAAGGTCACGCACACGTGCTGCACCTACCCCCACAAACATCTCCACAAAGTCAGAACCCGAAATACTAAAAAATGGCACTTGGGCTTCACCAGCAACAGCCTTTGCAAGATAGGTTTTGCCAGAGCCCGGTGGACCAACCATAAGCACACCATGCGGAATACGTGCGCCTAGATTTTTAAACTTATCAGGGTTTTTAAGAAACTCTACAACTTCCACCAAATCATCTTTGGCTTCTTCACAACCAGCAACGTCTTTAAAGAAAGTATTGGTATCCTCTTCACTAATCATGCGAGCTTTTGACTTGCCAAATTGCATCGCACCATCATTACCAGAACGCATTCCCCGTGTGATGTACCACAAAAAACCAATCAGCAATAGGATTGGCAGCAAGGTAAAAAGCAATGCACTCCAGTTAAAACTGTGTCTAACATTTACCTCGACACCTTGTTCAACAAAGATACTCTGGATTTCATCTGTGCTCATTGGTTCAGCCGTAAAGGCTACATAGCGAACAGGAATATCACCCACACGTGTGGCAGTTACTTTTGTGCCATTGACCTCGACCTTGGCGAGTTCACCTGCATTGGCATCTCGCAAAAGTGTTGTTAGAGTTTGAGTTGATGCTGATTGACGAAGGTTATTTTGCGATGCAATGAAAACAATAAAACCTACAACTGCCAAAGCAATAAGAAGACCACGCATGGGGAATTTAGCCATGCTTTAGTGTAGCCTTTTTCAACAAACTAAGTCTGTAGATTCATCTCATATTTCAGAACACAAAATCTAATTCAGTCAAACAATCACTTTAGGTTCTAGTAACACTGTTAACTAAACTCAAAAGAAGTTCAAAAGAAGTTCAAAAGCCCTGAATAACCATCATATAAACAGGCATACCTATCGTAATATTAAAGGGGAAAGTAACAGCTAGTGCCATAGGTATATACAATCCTTCACTTGCCTTAGGTACTGCCAATTTCATAGCAGCTGGAACAGCAATATACGAAGCACTAGCAGCAAGTATCGCAAACAAAAAACGATTCCCAACACTATCAGTAATACCTTGACTAACAAGTGCAACAAGAACACCGTTGAAGAGTGGTATTAAAATTGCAAACAAAAGTGTA
>CALGZD010000162.1 GCA_937934635.1 uncultured Deinococcales bacterium | reverse complement strand
TATAGGCGATGTATTTAAGGTAAAACCACCTTAGAACATCGCCTATTTTTTACCCCATAAAATCTTGCGAATATCGTAATGGCGTATTTCGAAATATTGCACGTTTTTGAAGCCGCATGTTTTTGAAGCCGCATGTTTTTGGAGCTGCATGTTTTTGGGGCACAATTTTACACCGTTGTTTTAGTACGTTGTTTTAGTACATTGTTTTAGTACATTGTTTTAGTACATTGTTTTAGTACATTGTTTTAGTACGTTTTCGGAGCAAAGCGGAGAAAACTACGCAGAGAAAACTACAAGGTGTATCCGCATCGAACTATAAATATTTGCCCCCTAAACTCAATTTTCCTAATCTTTCAACATGCGGATACACCAACTCACACAATGCTCAAGTAGAAAAGGACTATTCTCAACTTATGAAACTTGCACTACATGCCATAGGCATCGTACTTTTGACATTCCAACTACTCTTTTTAGGCTTTACACAAAATGAAGCACAAAATAACACACCCACTGGTCTATCAACCGTTTCAGGCTTAGACATCATGATGGTTGAAGACCCTATAAATACTGTAAATACGCTGACTTATGACAGTGAAACGAAAGAACTTAGCTTTATTTCAGAAACACTAAACATTCAATTAGACAATTGGTCAACAGAATGGCTTGTTGCGCTCTCAAGTCTTTTACCATCAGAAGCACTAGAAACATTTGAAGAAGCACAAAGCTTACATATTGACCTTGCAGAAAATACAACGATAAACGCTCAGCAACATTTTAGAATGAGCGGACCTTTTGAAACACTCGAATTTTATAATCAGGACGCTGATTTGCTTCTATTTATTGGTAATGATTTGCCCTTAAAAATGACTTGGTTGGCGGAGTACGAGGCGAAGATTAAAACTAGTGGCGTGGTAGAGGGTGGGCTCGAGCTCACTTGGACTACTACTGGAAACGACACTAAAAACGACACTAGAAACGACACTAGAAATGACACTAGGGCTGATGCTAGCCATCTCATTACACCTAATCAAATCACTCAACTACCAGACAACCACTGCGTTTACCTCATGGCACTCAACGAATCACAAAGCTCAGACATAACAGGTAGACAAAGCTCAGAATGGCGTTTTGATGTTGCGCTCTTCAAATGTAATGATAGCGAAGCTTCAAAGTAACTTCTTACTGCTTAAGCTTCTTATTGCTTAACGGTTAAAACACCATCGAGCATCTCAACGACAACATCCACTTCATCCACCAAACGGTGGTCATGCGTAACCACAATCACAGTTCGACCTTCTCTAGACACATCTTTTAAGCTGGCAAGCACAAGCTTGCCACTTTTTGTATCTAGATTGCCTGTTGGTTCATCGGCAAAAACCACCTCTGGATTATTGGCAAGTGCCCTCGCCAAACTAACCCGTTGACGCTCTCCCCCTGAGAGCCTAAAGGGTAAATGGTGCGGTCTGTCAGCTAAATCAAAGCGCTCTAAGAGTCTTAATGCCCTCTCTTTACGTTCTGACTTACTAAGTTTTGCCAAAGCCATCGGAAAAGCAATATTCTGCCATGCGCTAAGCACTTGTATCAAATTAAAAGACTGAAAGACAAAACCAAAAGCATGTAAGCGCATCTCTGCTCGTTGTGCATCTGTCAAAGCCCCCAAATCTTTACCATCTAGCAAGACCTGCCCTGTGCTTGGTGTATCAAATCCAGCCATCAAATTTAGTAAAGTGGACTTACCCGAACCACTTGGACCGACGATAGCTGTTATTTTTCCTTCTGGAAAATCAAAGGTGGCATCTTTCAAGGCTTCGACTTGTCCTGAAGGTGAATCATATGTTTTTGAAAGAGAGTGAATGCTCAACATAATTTATTCTTTCGACTAATCTCTTAACTATTCTCTAGCCTGTTTATTCTCTAGCCTGTTTATTCTCTAGCCTATTCATTCTCTAGCCTGTTTATTCTCTGGACATTGCCACAGCAATTGGAATTCGGGCAGCTCTAGCAGCAGGGAGTAAACCAGAAAATAAACCCATAATAAATGCGATAAGCACACTAAAGAGAATGAGACGAGGTGTTAGTACAGCAACCTTAAGGGCAATCAACTTAACAGCAAAGTAGTTCACAACAAGAATTCCCAAATAGCCTACTATGATGCCAAAAAGCGCACCGAAAAGACTAAGCAAGATTGACTCACTTAAAACCAGACCAAATAAAAACTTTGCCTTTGCCCCAACAGCACGAATCACACCAAATTCTCTCGTCCGCTCAAAAACACTCATGAGCATAGTATTTGCAATCGCAATAGCCCCAACAATCAGAGCAATGATGCTTATGCCTAAACGTACAACGTCAGTGATGCGAATACCTCGTTCAATCACGCTCAAAACATCTGAACGGGTTTGAAAGCCTAATTCTGGAAATAACTCAGAAAGCTGATCTGAAATTTCTGCTGCTTTGGCAGCTTCTTCAAGCTCTAATACAAAAAAGCTAGTTCGTTCCTCTACGCCAATTGCTTCGGTCAAACTCTCAATAGGCACAATAACTGCGTTGTCGACAAAACCATCTTCAGAGCGCACAATGCCTACAATCTCGAAGCTCGAGCGCGGATTTAGCCTCAAAACTTTACCAATTTCGATGTTGTTTCGCTCCGCAATGCTTTGCCCAATCATGCCCACAAATGCCTGACCTTCATCACTCTTTAACTTACGACCTTCCAAAAGTTCAAAACCTGTGTAAATCTCTGAAACATCAACATCAGGCGGTAAACCCATAAATAAAAAGGCGCTACCAGGTGTTAGCCCTGAGCGCACAAACAAACTTAAAGGTGTGATTTTCTGAATACCGTATTCGTCAGCAATTGCTTCAAGCTCAGGACCATAGCTAAGCGGCAATTGTGGAACACTTGTTGCCGAGTTCATATCAAATGGACCATAACTCACCTGAATATCAGGACCTACACCAGCAATATGCTCACTAAAAACATCTCGCAGACCTTCACCCAAGGATAAAAAAATAATAGTTGATCCTACCGCAACGGCAATACCTAGACTTGTTAGAAGGCTTCTAAGAGAGCGATGCCACAAAGAATTCAGTGCTAAGGTCCATAACATTGCATGTACTCTACGCCAGAAGCTATCAGACTACCAGTAGGGTTAGCTACAATGAACAACCTCTATAACCTCTATCAGCTTTTTGATGCTTGCTTATCAAGCCATTCTTTGATGAAGGGGTAAGATTTACTTGGTACACGGTGTCCACCAGGGAGCTCGAGCCATTCTAATTTATCTGTGTGGTGGTTCAGAACACTTTTAAAGTGTACCATCCGTTCATAACTATAACTCTGATCTTCAATTGGGCAAACATATAAAACAGGTATTGTTGCCAATCTAGAGTCTTCATCTTCAGTCCAGTCTGTTGGTGCAGCTCCCGCTACAGCAATAACACCCGCAACATAACTTGGGTGTTTAGCTGCAAAACGGAACAATAAACTTACCGATTGCGAAAACCCAAATAGGTAAACCTTTTTCTCTTTCACCAAAGCTTTTTCCAAAGCTTCATCCACACAATGAATAATAAAACTGTGATGATTCTCAATATCTTCTTGTGAATCAAAACTACTAACCCAACTAAAACCCGTATCAAACTTTCCATCTTTAAACTTGTGGTGTTTGTGTGGTCCTTGTTGAGCTATGAGTGGCCAATCAGTACGAATGTTTTTCCCGAATCGCATTGCCATTGCTTTATTCTGACCATAGCCATGCTGACAAATAATAAGTGTTGAAAAAGCATCAGCCTTTGCCAAATCATCTGCCAAATTATCTGGCTTGTATACATCATAATGATAAGAAATAGCCTGTTTAAATTTAAAGGTTTCTGTCATAAAATCATATTCATACTTTGATAACTACTAACTATTTTGAACATGAGATTGAAAGTCATTTTCGACGAACGACGAAATAGCATATTTTTAAGCGAAGCGCAAAAAACTCAGCAGTTAACTACCAAACACAATCATATAGCAGTTGCAAACAATAACAATAGTCTAACAGCTAGAAAAGTTGTCAATATACCATCAATATACCAATGACTAAACGCATAGCAGCACCAATTTAAGTTTAGACGTTTATCAATAGCTATGGATATTATTACTGCCAATACTATAATCTACGGCTGATGTGAGATAGAGTTTTAGCGTCTTTGACGTATGAAAAGTGATGTGTTTTTGGATATCAAGAAGACAGTGTGGCAATCACTAAAACTCAAATTTTCTGTCTGTGACGGCGTCAAAGGCTATATTTGCAACTTCTTGCAATTTGTATTCCACATCAGCCATATCTGTACGAAATGCGAAATGTTTATATATAGCTTTATTCGCAATAGATTTACTGTATAATACTCTAATTACATTAGTCATCTACTAGTTATGTTCAGAGAATTGAAAGTATGCCCAATGTAACTTCAGTAAGTTTCTATCATAGAAGTGTAAGTACAAATTTAAAGGTTTAATTTGTTATAAAGAGGGTCAGGTTTTTATAAAGAAAGTTTCTTAACCAGTTGGTGTACTGAAATATTTGCTATATTCTGCACATATTAGAGATACTACTCTTCTGTTACTTTTCCACTGTTAATTTTGCCTTCTATGTAGCTACAACCCACCAACTAATTAGAATGCCCCCTTACCTATTACCTTACCTAATTACCTTACCTAATTAGTTGAAACTTACTGTACAACCATCTTTGAGATTTTGGTAGATACTGTTTAATGTCTTAATCATTTGGAAATAAAGGAGGTAGCTTCGTCTGCAAAAATTTTCTTGAATATTGTAAGATAATATAGCAATGACGTAGCTCATCGCCAATTTCAACGTTTCAAAGTTTGCGTTTAGAATTCACATCTGAATAGTGTGTTACTATGATGAGGTTTCATAAGCACAAGCTGAGAAACACCATATTTTTCGTATATATCTTTAAGAGTGGAAGAATATGAAGATATATAGTGGAGAGAGGTTTATGAAAAAACTAAGTTTTGTAGTAGTAGTTGCAGCTTTAATTTATGCAGCAAGTGCAGCATTCGCTCAGTCACAAGACTGTCCTTTCGGTTGTGTGCCTGATCCAAGTGCTCAGCCAGCGCAAGTGTCACTATGTCAAGCAGGTCCTTCGTTCTATCCTGACGTGGCAACAAACCACTGGGCAAATGGCTCGGTCTCACGTATGTCACAACTAGGTGTAATCGTTGGGTATCCTGACGGCTTATATCATGGTGAAGACTTCATCAACCGTTATCAAGCGTCACTCATGCTCCAACGTCTTGTTGATTGCTATATCGGTCAACTAGGCATGGGCAGCGGTAGTGGTGCCACAGGTCCACAAGGTCCAGCAGGCGCTACAGGTCCACAAGGTCCAGCGGGCGCTACAGGTCCACAAGGTCCAGCAGGTCCTATGGGTCCAGCAGGTCCAGCAGGCTCTGGTGGTGGCGGTAACACAGCAGCACTAGCTTCACAGCTAGCTTCACTTCAAGCACAAGTTACTGCGCTTGAAAGCAGAATCGCTGGTATGAGCGGTGGCGTTGCAGGTCCAGCAGGTCCTATGGGTCCAGCAGGTCCACAAGGTCCAGCAGGTCCTATGGGTCCAGCAGGTCCAGCAGGCTCTGGTGGCGGCGCGACTGTAGTAGCAGGTCCTCCAGGTCCAGCGGGTCCAGCAGGTCCTATGGGTCCAGCAGGTCCTAAAGGTGATACTGGTGCTCAAGGTGCAGCAGGTCCAGCAGGTCCACAAGGTGCTCCTGGTCTAAGAGGTCCAATTGGTCCTGTAGGTCCAGCAGGCGCTCAAGGTCCAGCAGGTTCTCAAGGTCCTGTAGGTCGCCCTGGTCCACAAGGTCCAGCAGGCGCTAACGGTCAAGACGGTGCTAGAGGCGCAGCAGGTCCAGCAGGTCCTCCAGGTGCTAGAGGCGCAGCAGGTCCAGCAGGTCCAGCAGGTGCAGCAGGTGCTCAAGGTCCACGTGGAGCTCAAGGTCTTCGTGGTGGTCCTGGTCCAGCAGGTCCAGCAGGCGCAACAGGTCCAGCAGGTGCTGACGGTGCTCCAGGTCCAAGAGGCGTTAAAGGCTCAAGTGGTGTAAACTGCTTTGATGGCGCTGGCGATGTTAATGGCGATGGTGCTGTTGACGTTCTAGATTGCCGTGGCGTTGTTGACATGAAGCCAGCAGACACAATGATGGATGATGACAAAGATGACGGCGCTATGATGGGCGGCGACATGATGGGCGGTATGATGGGTTGTGCAGGTCGTGCTATGGCTACATACGCTGGTCTAGGCGCTCTTGCTGAACTTAACGGTTCAAACCGCATTCGTCCTCGTGCAATGTTCGGTGTTGACAATATCTTAGGTGACACACTATGTGGTCTAGGTGCACGTGCATTTGTTGACTATGGTCGTCAATCTAAGACTAGCTTAGACGGTTCAGATGACAGCTTTGCTGTTGGTGGACATCTACTTTATGGTCTAGGTGATCTTCTTGGCCTAGGTGGTATCAATCCATACTTAGGTCTTGGTGCTGGTTATCAAGCAGTCAATCACATCACAGCTAGTGCTGGTGTTGGTGTAGGTCCATTCGTTGGTGGTCTAGCTGGTATAGACTTCCCAGTTAGTGACCTTCTAAGCGTTTATCTTGAAGGTGGCGTTGACTACTATCCAACATTAACAGAGGTTAATGCTAGCAAGCACGGTAGTGCTCCTTTATTCCAGTATGACAACATCTACCCAACTCTTGGTGCAGGTGTTAAAGTTAAGTTCTAAGAAACTTATAACTTAAAACTCTGAAAAGAGTTTATATGAGCGTGTGCATATTCTGCACACGCTCTTTTTTTGCATACTCTATAAGTTGGAATTATTTATTATGGAATTTATTTCTGAGTTAAAGTTCAAATCGAAATTGTTGACGTTATGTTGATAAGTAAAAAAAGTCTAAACTCAGATAAAAATATAAAATTTCCATATCTAGAGGTAAGGCACTAGAGGTAAGCACTAGAGGTAAAACCGGTACATCTTAGCGACAAACAAGCACTCTAATTTTGTTCTATAAGCTAGTGCTTTATAGAGGCGTGAGTCGTACCTATACCTGATAAAACTAGAAGATATATTTGAATTTGTGCATAGCAAGACAACAGAACAGATAACACCGAGTCCGAAAATATCCTTAATAAAATACTAGCTTAAATTGTTAGGTTCTCAACCATATTCCGCTTCACGCTTGGAATTTCACGACAGAAAGATACTCGACTTTTTGAATGATTTAAGTGGAATTGGTATAATACTAAACTGAAAGAAGAAAGTCATAATCCATTAGCAGAAAAAGTTGTCATCAGAACCGAAGGGCACACAAGTTACAACGCTTCGATATGTTTGTGATTATGACATTTATGATTCACTTCGGTATAACACCATATGCAGGTTAACTTATATAAAAATGCCCTTATTATGAATTGACTGTTCTAAATCAAATCACAACAAAGGCAATAGTATTGCTATCAAATTTGGACTTTATTCTTATGACTTTGGAGTCGAGTCAACCATTACTCCTTAAAACCATTACACTATATACACTTACCTAATTTACCAAACTCCCACCGAAATCACGACGTGCTGCAGCAATACTCACACTAAAACCAGCAATTACATCTGCTAGTGCCATCAACATTAACAAGAAAAAAGTTGATGTTCCTGCAAATGGAAGCGTTAAAAACTCGACTAGAAAAGCAACAAAAACAATCATTGAAAGCATATGATCAACAACAGAGGTTGTATTTGTTCTTGTAGCTTTAATAACTTCAATAGTTAGAAACAATATGCCAAAAGCTAATAGTAAATCACTAACCGACACATTAAATGTAGCACCTGAAATCAGTGGGATACTAAACAATACTTGACTAATAGCATCGCTTTGAAGCAATGCTAAAATGTTATACGCAATAAATGCAAACAGTAACGTGGGAATCTGTAATAAAAACATAGCTATCTCTCCTAAACCAAACTACTAGATATCTCAGCATACCATTCAAAAAAAGATGGAGTATCAAAAAGATACTCCATAAACTTTCTCTTTGAAGGCTATACTTAACTAGCTACTTGTGCAGGTAATTTCAATGCTGTAATAACAGTTTTTGTAAACTCATCTGTTCCAGCACTACCACCTAAATCTCCTGTTGGATTTTCTTTAAGTGCTAATTGCACCGCATCATCAATCACTTTTGCTGCTTCAGCTTGATCAAGGCTGTGACGAAACATCATTGCTCCTGAGAGCAATGTTCCTGTTGGATTAGCCTTGTTCTGCCCTGCAATATCAGGTGCAGAACCATGAATTGCCTCGTACAAGCCAACATTCCCACCAATACTAGCAGAGGGTAAAACGCCTAAGGAACCTGGAATAACTGCTGCTAGATCTGAGAGTATATCGCCAAAGATATTACTAGTAACAACCGTATCAAACTGCTTTGGATTACTCGCAATTTGCATCGCAGCATTATCAACATATAAATGGTCTAGTTCAATATCCTTAAATTCACTTTCGTGGACACCAATAACTACATCTTGCCAGAACTGAGATACATCTAGAACATTTGCTTTATCAACGCTGGTAACCTTACCACCACGTAATTTTGCACTTTCAAAAGCAACCCTAGCAATGCGCTCTATCTCATGTCTTTCGTAAACCATTGTTGAAAGACCTTTGTTTTCTTCTACTAAACTTGGCTTACCAAAGTATATTCCGCCTGTAAGTTCACGGATAATCATCATATCCGTGCCTTGTGCCACTTCATCTTTAAGAGGGCTTAAATGTTCTAGACCTTCAAAAACTTTAACGGGACGCAGATTAGCAAAAACACCAAGGTGTTTACGAATACCTAAAATGCCACTTTCGACACGGAATTCTCTAGCGACCTTATTCCAAGGATGATCACCAACAGGACCACCAGCGCTACCCATAAGCACAGCATCAGCTTTAGCACAAGCTTCTTTCGTTGGCTCTGGTAATGGATGTCCGTGACTATCTAAAGCATTACCTCCAAAAGGTAAACGCTCATAGTTTAGTTCAAAGTTAAAGCCTTTTGCCACAAGGTCTAGGACTTGAATGGTTGCATCAATAACTTCTGGTCCTATAAAATCACCAGGTAAAACAGCTATATTATATTGCTTCATTTTTTCTCCTAATTAGTGCTTAGATATAGGCTAACTTTGAAGCAACTGAATCTACTGTGTCGTTTGCTTCGAGTAGTTCTGTGAGTGGATCCCAACGACCATTAACTAGTGCATCTTGTGCACTATCTTTGATAGTGACATCATAGGTTTTACCATTTACTGAAACGGTTCTCTCTACAACATTAATATCTACGATGGTTGCGGCATCTGAAGTAACCGCAGCTGCGATTTCCGCAATTTGCTCTTTGCTGGCTTCTATACATGGCATTCCTAGAGTAATGGAGTTGCCATAAAAAATTTCTGCGAAGCTCTCTGCAATAACAGCTCTATAGCCTGATCTATATATTGATTGTGGTGCATGTTCTCTTGAAGAGCCACAACCAAAATTTGCATCAGAAATCATAATACTTGCATCAGCACGTTCAGGGTCGTTGAGGGGATGGTCTGTCGTATTGCCATTGCTATCTGTACGAACATCTGCAAAAAGACCTTCTGCTAAATCATCGAAGGTCACACACTTTAGATAGCGCGCAGGAATAATACGATCTGTATCAATATCATCACCTGAAATATAGACTGCTTTACCACTAACTTGTTCAATTTTTTCTAAGGACATATCTCAATAACCTCAACTAACCGTGAATACGCTACGTGCATCACTAATTTCGCCTGTGACCGCAGCAGCTGCAACCATAACAGGACTCATCAATACTGTTCGACCTGTCGCACTACCTTGACGACCAATAAAATTACGGTTGCTTGTGCTCGCACAAAGTTCATCACCAACAAGCTTATCTGGATTCATAGCTAGGCACATCGAACAACCTGCCTCACGCCACTCAAAACCAGCTTCAATCAGAACTTTATCAATACCTTCTTTTTGACAAGCTTCTTTTACTAACGAAGAACCAGGTACGGCAATAGCCTTAATGCCATCCTTGACCTTATGACCCTTAATATATTTGGCAACTTCTCTAAAATCGCTGATACGTCCATTTGTGCAACTGCCTAAAAACGCTACATTGATAGGTGTGCCCTTAATAGACTTTCCACCTTCTAGTTTCATGTGCTCGAGCGCCAGCGCTACATTCTCTTTTTCTGCTTCAGGAGACTCTTCGACAGTTGGAATATCTTCGTTGATAAAGCAACCTTGACCTGGATTAATCCCCCAAGTAATCGATGGCTCAATATCTTCAGCCTTAATATTGACAACATCATCATAGTTACAACCATCATCACTTGCAGAAGACTGCCAACGTGCTACAGCAGCATCCCAATCAGCATCTTTTGGAGCATAAGGTCTACCTTTTAAATAATCAAAGGTAGTTTGATCAGGATTAACATATCCACAACGCGCACCACCTTCAATAGACATATTACAAACAGTCATGCGCTCTTCCATATTGAAGTTATCAAAAACGCTACCACCATATTCATAGGCATAACCAAGACCACCATTTACACCTAAAACTTTAATGATGTGTAGAATTACATCTTTAGCATAAACACCAGGCTGGAGCTCACCATCAACATTGATACGTCGTACTTTTAATTCACTAAGTGCCATCGTTTGAGTTGCTAAGACATCACGAACTTGTGATGTGCCAATACCAAAAGCAATTGCACCAAAGGCACCATGGGTTGCTGTATGGCTATCGCCACAAGCAATCGTTGTACCTGGCTGAGTAATACCTTGCTCAGGACCAACCATGTGAACAATACCTTGCAAACCAGTTGTGGTATCAAAAAATGTAATATCGTATTCCTTACAGTTTTTACGTAATTCCTGAATCATTTCATGCGCTAAGTCATCTTCATAAGGCTCAACACGTGTGTGTGTTGGCACAATATGGTCAACCGTAGCAAAAGTCCGACTAGGGTAACGAACAGGAATGCCTTTATCTCGCAACATCCCAAAGGCTTGAGGGCTTGTTACTTCATGAATAAGGTGCGTTCCAATTAGCAGTTGTGTTTGACCATTAGCCAACTTTTTAACCGAATGTGCATCCCAGACTTTTTGATATAAATTTCTTGCCGACATACTATTTCCCTTCTCACTCTTGAAGAATTCAGCATATTCATTCAACACAGTCTCTATACCGTCTCTCACTACTAAATTACTTCAATCAACCAGATTACTTCACCAAGCAGATTACTTCAATCAACGCATTGAGTATATGTAGCTTATAATATGTTGTCAATCTTGATTTTAGTATCAACACTTTGAATTGTTATCACTTCAGTACACACTCTTATGTAAGGACTGATTAATGTCTTAAAAATCGGTGAAAATATCAAAAAATAGCTGATGATGTGTACGAGTATTGCGTCAACTGTCAAATGATGTGTGTTTTCAATAACTCCTTCCTGTATCTAAAGGAAGGTTGAGGTGGATTTGATGAACAAAGGTGCAAGTATTCATCAATGGGTGCGTCCCATTCGAGGTTGGAAAGAGATTTAACGCAAATAGAAGTTTTTTCGCTTTTTGAAAAACTTCCCTTTTTGAAAAACTTCCAAGATGCGTCCCTACTAGAGTTGAATATCAGATTATTTCTTTAGATATACGTTCAACCTTTAACGGGACGCACCCTTCATCAATTCAGTCTTGCCACGATACTATAGAATTTGCTTGTAAAATGGATAGTGTACCTGATTTTCAATAAGACAGGAAAAAATAAATTCATATGGGTCAGGGCTATTACAAAGTCGATGTCACTATAATTCCATATCTATACCTTGATTTGAAGCAGGACCATGATATTTACGTCCCTGACAGCATTTTTAGACTATTTTGATTGTCAATACGAATCTAAGACTGCAATATTATGGCATTTGTTTGAATTACACATACCGTAACCTGATTTAGCATTATATTTGAGAAAGTCTGTCTAAGACGGCGGTATAACCAAATGCCGTCTAGTGGATAAAGTATAGTCGTAGGACTTTGTAATCGCCCTGGTCAATATTACGTGGAAACGCTGTATGAATTGCTGGAATAGAGGTATTGGAGAAGAGATGCTTTGGCGTAGATGTTTTGATTTTTTTTGAGACACAAATGCTTAGATAAAGTGCTAAACTAAAGGCAACTATGACTAAGCTTGCTGTGAATATGCAAAACATTACCAAACGTTTTCCACTAGTTGTGGCAAACGATAGGGTTGATTTTGAAGTCCGTTGGGGTGAGGTTCATGCGCTCATTGGTGAAAATGGAGCGGGTAAATCAACCCTTATGAAAATTCTTTATGGGCATCAATCGGCTGATGAAGGCAGCATTGAAATTGATGAACAAGCTGTTGATATTCGGAATTCTAGAGATGCTATTGATTTAGGCATTGGCATGGTATATCAGCACTTTATGTTGGTTGAACCACTGACTGTGACAGAGAATATTGTGCTTGGTGCAGAACCGCTGGTAGGCGCAGCGATTAACTATAGGCAAGCCCGAAAGCGTACACAGGAATTGATTGATCAATTTGGGTTTGATATAGACCCTGACGACAAAATTGAAAATTTGCCTGTGGGTTTGCAGCAGCAAGTTGAAATCTTAAAAACGCTCTACCGTAATGCTCGTATATTGATTATGGATGAGCCTACAGCAGTCTTGACACCTCAAGAGACGGTGAACCTTTTTAGTTTTGTAAGAGACTATGCTGCACAGGGCAATGCTGTTGTGTTTATTAGCCATAAGCTTGATGAGGTCATGGAGATTTGTGACCGAATGAGTGTGATGCGAGATGGCAAAATGATTGGTATGGTTGAACAAGCGAATACCAATCAGCGACAGCTAGCGAATATGATGGTTGGGCGTGAAGTGATTTTACGAGTTGATAAAACACCTGCGGAACCGCAAGGGGTTAAGCTCGAGCTCCGCAACATTCGCATCGACGACCCAATTAAACAAAAGCCAGTGCTCAAAGACATATCTATGAAACTCCATGCAGGCGAGATTCTAGGTATTGCTGGCATTGAAGGCAATGGGCAGTCTGAGCTTGTTCAAAGCATTGTAGGGTTACATGACATTCAGCAAGGCAGTATTTGGATTGCTGGTAAAGATATGACGACATCTAGTAGCAGGGAAGTCCGTGAAGCTGGGGTAAGTCATATTCCTGAAGACCGCAATGAACGTGGCATCGTTGGTGAATACAGTGCGGCTATGAACAGCATTCTTGGGGATTATCACAAAGAGCCTTTTAGCAATGCACTTGGGTTTTTGAACGAAAAACTTTTGGAAGAACACGCAAGCAGACTTGTAGAAGACTATGATGTGCGACCTCGTTCGATTGATTTGCCTTCCTCTAATTATTCAGGTGGTAATGCTCAGAAGCTAATCGTAGCTAGAGAGATTGAACGCAATCCTGAAATTTTAATAGCTGCGCAACCTACCCGTGGGGTAGATATTGGTGCGATTGAATTTATCCATAAGCAAATTATTGCTGCTAGAGATAAAGGCTTAGCAGTACTCTTAGTATCTGCTGATTTGAATGAAATTTTGAGTTTGTCTGATAGGATAATTGTTCTCTTTGAAGGGCAATCAATGGGTGAACTTAGCCAAGCAGAGGCGACAGCAGAAAAAGTTGGCTTGCTGATGGCAGGCTCGAGCCTGCAAGCTGTTTAAGTTCACGGTTCTGAGCACTTATGACAGATGCTAAAACGATACAAAAACAGTTCACAGGTCAGGGACGCAACACGGCTTTTGCTTGCGAAAATTGTGGAAGAGACGTAACCCCCCTCAAAAATGGCAGCTATCGTAACCACTGTCCTTTTTGTCTGTATTCGCTTCATGTAGATATAAACCCTGGAGATAGGGCAAATGAATGTATGGGTTTGCTCGAGCCAGTTGGTGTAGAACACAATCCAAAAAAAGGTTGGATTATCCTCTACGAATGTGAACGCTGTGGTGCTACTGGACGTAATAAGGCTGCGTTAGATGATCCTGACTTTCCAGATGATTATGAATTGATACTGGATTTGAGCCATCAACTATAGATGCGTTTAATAGAGAAGTGCCTCTAGCATAAAGTGAGAGTTCGATATTCGATAATATGTTGACGATTCGATGTGCAGGTTGTAAACGCAAACTTTGGAAGTATGACAAAATTGGTCATGGAGAAGTGCTGCGTTGTCACAAGTCTAGAATTACTAAAGTATATGATATTGAATTGATAGATACAGAAGGGGAAAAGCTTTTGTGTCGTTGTGGTAAAGAGATTGCTATTGATAAGGGCAGTAATTACAAAATGGTGAAAAAAGCCTTTACCTATAGTGGGGAAAAGCGGTCAAAGTAAGATAAGAACTAATTAGTTCGATAAAGATTTTTTCTTGATACCCATCTTTGTTTGATAGACGTTTGTAATGCCATTTATCTGTTTAATCCCTTTTTCAATTTGCTCGACTTCTTTAGGACTTTTAATCTCAAGCTGTAATTTGATTTGTGCTTCATCTTCAATGACCTCAGATTGAACACGCATGACAGTCCGATCCATTTTTGCAAAAATTGCCATAACTTCACTAAGCAAGCCTGCACGATCTTTAGAACGAACTTCAAAATCAACAGTGTAGGCTTCACCACTACGGGCTTTCCATTGGGCAGTT
>CALGZD010000161.1 GCA_937934635.1 uncultured Deinococcales bacterium | reverse complement strand
ATGGGCATAGCCCATCCTACGAGACGATAAATGAATAAAATAATTTACCTTCTAATTATATTGAGTTTGGGGTTTTCATTCGCACAAGAACGCTCTTTAAACTATAAAGATGAGCGTGGTGTTTCTTGCGCTACAATTGTTGTTGTAGATGCTGAAGGAACAGAAATCAAACTACCACCTAGTGTGACAAAGGCTCTTGATTGTGGTTATGCAAGTTTATCACCTAACGGTGACTATCTAGCTTATTTTCAAGATGACGCACTCAATATGTACGACTTTGCAGAGCAAGGGTGGATACATTTTTCTGATAGTCCCACTCACCCAGATGGCATCAATAGTTCGGTGTTTTGGTCAGAAGATTCTAGTCGTCTAGGACTTGTACACATTAGTCAGTCCTTTTTTGAGAGTTGTTGCATAAGCACTATTTAAATTGCTTCCAGCTTTCATACACCTTTTTGTAAAAATCATCTTTCGCTACTCTGTCATTTTGAAAAGCTACTGAATGAAGTGCTAGCTTATCTCGCACACTTTGCGGAAAGCTAAGGATAGTTACACCGCTGTCTTTTATGTTGGCTAAGCCTTGTGCATTTAGCGCTGCAAAATTAGCAGACATAGCAACTGATGTTTCTTCAGAGGCAGTTTGGATGGCATTTTGTAAACGAAGTGGTAAGGCATTGTACTCATCTAGATTTATGTATAAGGTCAAAGCTGCATTTTGCTGACCCCAGTCAGGCGCAGGATAGTAAACCGCTCCTGATTCATGCAATCTGTTTTGCCAATCGGCATAGGGTCCTGACCACTTAACTGCATCTAATAAGCCAGCTTGTAAGGCGCTGTAGAGGGGGGATATAGTCACGAGTTCGCTGTGTGTTGGGATGGTTACCCCAGCTCGAGCCGCAACCTGCGCTGCAATACCCGCCATGCGCCACCTTAAGCCAGTCAGTTGTTCAGGACTGGTAATAGCTTGCCTAAACCAACCAACAGCTTTATCACCAGAGCTACCAGCTTTAAAAGCTTTGAGATTGCTTGGTGCATTTAGCTCATCCCAAAGTACTTGCCCTTCAGCCTTGAGCCATGCATCGTGCTGCGCTTCGCTTAAGCCAGACGGTTGACTTGTAAAAAAGTCGTGTGCAGGATTGAACTGGCGATACAATGATGTTGCCGTGTGCCCCATCTCGTAAGTACCACTTGCTACATCGTCAAAAACACTTGCATTGACCGTTGTTGCCATCGGTGCAGTGATGGTGATGTTCAGTTGATTATCACTCTGAGCACTTAAACGTGGCTTTAGAGTGTTGACCAAAACGTTATGAATAGGTTGATAAAGGCTGTACTCACTTGACCATGAACTTGTCAAACGCCAGTTGTGAACTGTGGTGTCTCGCTCAACAGCGATGCTTATAATTTCAGTTGCACTTTGACCATCGCTGTCAGTCGCCTTTACAATCAAATCGAAATCTGGTGTGAGGTCATGATTGATTCGTTTTGCTAGGCTAAGTTGCCCTGTTGTTGAATCAAGTGCGAAGGTGTCATTCGTATTGCCACCAATAACTTCATAGCTTAAGTTTGAACCATCTGCATCAGTAGCTTGCAAGGTCGTAATATTAATATTTTCTTGAGCTACTTCTTGAACTGTGTAGCTACCAATACTGCTAAACACAGGGGCATCTTTACAATCAAAGGCGTCATTCAAAGTAACGCTTGTACCATCTGGTCTTGTTAAAACGACGTCATTAGTAGCAGTTACTGGATTTTGGACTTGAGTAGTTCTACCTGTAAGGCTTGTACCGATAGTTGCATTAACATTTTTACCACTTGGTGATTTGACTAGCCTATCCACACCGTTGACTACAACATCTTTGAGTAGAACACCACAAACACTAACCTTTAAGCTTTGGTCATAGCCTTCGCTTGCATCAAAAATATTCTCACCTGTTAGGGTGACCTCGACACCGCCAGCATTGCTACCTTGTTTTGGAGAAATGCTATCAAGCGTTGTGACACCAACAGGTTCTGTACTAGAACAACTCGCCAATATAAAACTAAGCAATATAAAAAGTGCAGTTAACAACAAACTGGTAGGGAACCACTGTTTCATAAATATCCTTATTTCTAACTTTAAAAGAGATTGAATTGACACGAAAATACTACCCCCAAATGAACTGAATTGAAACTTTTTTGACATGACCAGATTCTTTTATAAATCCAATTTTACAAATCTAGTGCAGGAATCGCACTATCTGGGTACATAGCTTTCAAACAACTCAAAAACGCTCTTACAGCAGGAACTTTTAACATACTTGGTAGTATCGAAACGCCAATGCCACGTTCCAAAACAGTTGCAGTAGGAATAATTTTAGCTGTCTTTGGCAATTCATCAATCGCTAGCTTTGGCAATATGCCGATGCCTAAGCCCTCAGAAGCCATTCGCAAAATTGTGGAGTCTTGCGGAACCCTGTAAAGGGGTGTATTACTCAACCCCAAGCTTTCAAAATGTGCATGAACTCGGATGGCGCACTCATCGTGCATATCCATAATCAAGTCTTCTTGAGCAATTTCTTCCCAAGTTAAACTTTTTCTAGAATCATCTTTAACCGTAATGACCTGATATTCATCCTTAAGCACTTCCCACGTAATCAAGTCTGAGCTGTCTTGGAGTGGAATGTCATATTCTATAAATGCAATATCAGCAATGTGCTGCTTGAGCATCTGCTCTGAATTGCCAAGTGAGTTATCTGCCGTTGCAAAATCTACAAATTCAAACCTAAGCTTTGGATGTTTCTTGCGTAAGCTACTTAAGATAGGTGGCAGAATACGCCCTGCTGCGCTGCGGAAAGTAGCAATCTTTAAGCTTCCAACAATGCCTTTTTTGCCTTTTTTGTGACTACTGCTGATTTGCTCTATCGCTGCCATGTGCTGTTGAATTGCACGGATGTGCGGGATGATATCTTTGCTGGAGTCATTTTCTTTTGCGCCAAACCTGCCACGTTCAAGTAGTTTGATGCCTAGCTCGAGCTCGAGCTCACCCACATTATAACTAACCGCCGACTGTGCTTGGTCTAGTTCCAGAGCAGCATTAGAAAAACTACCTGTTTCAACAACTTTCAGTAAGGCCTCGAGCTGGGCAAATTTCATAACCTATAGTGTAAAACATTTTAACTATCAATGACTTGAATTATCTATCAAAAATTTTGATAGATGCACTAACTACCATCAAAGTTATGCTTTGATTCTTTTGACTAAACCTTCTATTGTCTAAGACATATACAGCGATATACCCAGCGCTTTAGGAGGCGTCCAAATGTCAAGCATCAGCATCAATAGAACCTTAAACAAGAGAACAAGAAAATTAGAGCAAAAATCTGCCAACACAACACCCTATCCAATTTTTAGCCTTATGGTCTTGATTATTGTTCTAGGATTTGCAGGTCTATCACTGTTTGCACAACCATCTACTGCATTAGCAAGCTCAAGCATTACTCCGCAAACACTATCACTTTCTGGCGCACTTACAAGCCGCATTACTTTAGAAGATGCAACTGTAACCTGTTCATCCACAGCCATGAATATTAGTGGCACATTTCCATTAGCCTACAGCTTAAATTTCACAAATGGTGATAAAGCTGTTAGCAGCAACTTAAATGCTGATGGTGTAAATACACTAAACTTCAGTATCAATAGCGCAACTGCTGGCGTACCATCAAGTGTGTTTTCTGCTTACGATGGCACAGTCTTTGTACAAAATGGTCGCAGCTATATAAATGCTTCACTGATGAATGAATCAGGACAACCTTTATACATCAATGCAACAGTTGCTTGTAACTAAAATTAAGTAATTCCACACAACGACATACCTCTTACTTTCCCTGAACTTTTCTAAACTTCATAGTTCTTGGAAGTAGGGGGTATGCTATTTGAAACTACCCCTGAAACATATTCGTGGTTCGCAACGTTATGTCATTCTGAATCGAGCTTTGCGAGATGAAGAATCTCTCGGGCAAATGCTTCATAAGATGTTATTTCTCTTGAACCTTAACCAAGATTCTTCGCTATCGCTCAGAATGACAGTCTTTTTTACTTCGCCAACAAAGCCTAGCATAGATGCTAATTTTCTAACTTCTTGAGTTGACGGGCATTTTTATTTGACATTTAAGATATTGCTTGCTAGGCTCTTTCCAATGAAACGTAGTTCACAAATTATCAAATTAAACGTTAGCAGAGAAGATAATTCTGATAATAGGTTGCACGGGGCATAAGCGTCGCGAATCTTTGCGTTTATACCCCGAGGATAATCCTCGGGTTTTTTTGTGGCTTTTTTATAGCTTTAGTTTTAACTTTACGGAGTTGAGTTTTGAATGAGTGTTGAACGAATATTGGTTTCCGATGTTGCTAACCACGTTGGCAAAGAAGTTCGTGTCACAGGTTGGGTACATAACCGCCGAGACTTAGGTGGCGTTCGTTTTTTGCATCTACGTGACCGCAGTGGTGTTGTGCAGTGTGTTTTTAGTAAAAAGACTGATTTGCCACTTCACGAAAGTTGTGTTTCGGTTGTAGGTACAGTTGCAGAAAACCCAAAAGCACCCAGTGGTTTTGAGGTTAGTGCATTTGAGTCTGGTGAGCTTGAAATCATCACTGAAGCAACGCATCCACCACCTATCGAGATTCCAAAAACGGCTTGGAACGTCAATCCCGACACAAACTTAACCTACCGCTATGTCAGCCTCCGTGAGCCAAAGGCGCAAGCAATCTTAAAAATACAAGCAGAATTAGTACGAGCCTTTAGAGAATACTTAGATGCCAATGACTTCACAGAAATATATTCTCCAAAGATTGTATCGGCAGGGGCAGAGGGTGGCGCTAACCTTTTTGAAATTGACTACTATAACAAGAGAGCCTACCTAGCACAATCACCACAGCTTTATAAACAAATCATGGTTGGGGTGTACGAGCGTGTATACGAGACTGCGCCAGTATTCCGTGCGGAACTAAGCCACACAAGTCGTCACTTGAGTGAGTACTTAAGCTTAGATGTTGAGATGGGCTTTATCCAAGACGATAGTGATGTCATGGATTTAGAAGAGGCTTTACTTAAATCCATGATGGGCAAAGTTGCCGAACGCTGTGGCAAAGAACTTGAGCGTCTTGGTGCAACCATGCCAAATATTGACGTGGACTTTCCACGCATCACTCTCTTTGATGCCAGAGCCTTAGTCAAAGAAAAATTTGATTATGAAACAGGTGGCAAAGATTTAGACCCTGAAGCAGAGCGTTTACTTGGTCGCTGGGCAAAAGAAGAACATGACTCTGATTTTGTTTTTGTAACCCACTATCCGCAAGCTGCTAGACCTTTTTATACCTACCCAACCGAAGATGGCTTAACACGTGGTCTTGATCTTATCTTCCGTGGTTTAGAAATTACTTCTGGTGGTCAGCGTGTGCATGAACACGACATGCTCATCAAAGAACTTGAAGTACGTAAGATGGACCCTGAAGCATTTGCAGGTTACTTAGAAGTTTTCAAACATGGTATGCCACCACACGGTGGTTTTGCGATTGGCGCTGAGCGTTTGACTGCTTTGCTTCTCGGCATTGAGAATGTCCGTTTTGCAAGAGCCTTCCCAAGAGATGAAGGTCGCTTACAGCCTTAAGGTCAACTTAATTCTATAATACTCATATCCCTTTGGTTGATTTTAAGCCAAAGGGATATTTTTTATCTTCTTTGAGATGTTGTTGGGTGATGATGTCATGCTGAATGTAGCGCAGCGAAATGAAGCATCTCGACCTTCACCTAAAAAAGAGCTTTGATAGGCAATACACTTCCTTAGAGATTCTTCACCTTGTTCAGAATGACATTATTCTATATTGAAAAACTATATGTTGAGTTTTAGTAAGCGGACTAATACCGAAGTGAATCATAAATGTCATAATCAAAAATATAACGAAACTTAATAGTCGAGCTGTCCTTCGGTTCTAATGACAACTTTTTCTGTTGATGAATTATGACTTTCTTTTTTCAGTTTAGTATAA
>CALGZD010000160.1 GCA_937934635.1 uncultured Deinococcales bacterium | reverse complement strand
ATTGCTCTAATAGCAGCTTTTGTAATTCAGCAAGGTCTGTTGGGTCTGCCTCAACCACTTTGTTGTAGTGATGTAAAACTACAGAACGTCCATAGAGGTCAATGATCCAATTGGGTTGACCTTCGAGTGGACCGTTAAATAAACGAACTGCCACCTCGTAAGGCTCTTGCACCTCTTGCATATAGTCTTGTCTCAAACGCAATCGTTTCGAAATATAGGACCATATATCAGATTGTCTGTCTTGAGATTGTTGGTCTTGAGATTGCTTGTCTTGAGATTGTTGAGTCATAGTTAAAGTTCAAAAAAGTGAATCACTAATATCCAAAACAGACAACAATTCAGCAGCTACCGCAATTGCAATTGTCTGTGGACTTTTTCCTTGAATAGCTTCAATGCCAATCGGTGTAGTTACTCTGTCAAAATCTTTGTCGGAAAGACCTAAGGCTTCAAGCTGTTTCTTAAAGTGCCTCCACTTGCTTTCGCTACCAATTAAACCAATATATGACCATAAATCATAGCGCAAAGCTTGCTCTAAAATAGCAATGTCTTCAGCATGGTCATGGGTCATAATTAGAATAGCTGCGTCGTTTGGTAAATCTGGCAAGATGCTTTCGGGAATAGGTTTGTGCTCGTGGTAAAGGCTTGCAAGATTTGATACAGGCTTGCCTTGTACTAGTTTGCTTTGTAATAGGGATTCTCTTGAATCAATCAAGTAAAGATTGATGGGTAGCGTCGCTAGAATGTGGCTTAAGGCTTTTCCTACGTGACCTGCTCCAAAGATAGCAATGCTTGGGCGGATGGGGTGGGTGGGCTCGAGCACAACTTCCACCTTCCCTCCACAGCACTGAATCCCAAACTCTCCCTCGTTAGGACTAAGCACAAGCTCCAACATTTCTGGAACACTCGTGTTCTCAGCTAACATCTTTTTTGCTTTTTCAACTGCCGTCTTTTCTAAGTTCCCGCCACCTACGCTGCCAAAACATTCGCTTTCAGTCACAAGCATCTTGCTACCCGCATGTCTTGGACTATGCCCCACAACAGACACAAGCGTGACAAGCACAAAGGCTTGATTGCTTTGACTGAGTTCGTAAGCTTTGTTAATCCAAAACATCTAAAACTAACATATCAAGAAATACAAGGCTTTTGAGCCAGTTTTAACTGATTTATTCACAGTTTTTCCACAGTTTTTCCACAAACTTGATCGTCTTTATCCACAGTTCCACAAGAGTTATCCACAGTTACCTATTAATAACTTTGGGCTTTTCCACAAGTTATACACAAAACATCTTGAGTTATACACAGCTTATCCACATTTCAAATAGCAATCTTGTTGAAAAGACTTTAGCTCAAGCAATCCAATCAGCAATAATACGCCAAATTTCGTCTTCTAAGGTTTCAACGGCTTGGTCAGCATTGACAATGTGCCAGTTTGGCATATCTTTCGAAAGTTCTAAAAAACCATTTCGCATACGATGATGGAAGTCCATATCCGCTTGCTCTAATCTATCTTTTGCTCCTCTAGACGCGACACGTTGCAAACCTCGTTCAGGCTCTATATCTAACAACAGTGTTATGTCTGGCACTAAACCCTGTGTCGCTTTTTCGCTGATGTCTTTTAAAAAATCTAAATTTAAACCACGTCCATAACCCTGATAAGCCAAAGACGATGCAAAATACCGATCACACAAAACACTTTTTTCTTCTGCTAAAGCAGGAATCAACACATCTTGAACTAATTGGGCACGGCTCGCTGAATACAGCAAAAACTCACTGAGTGGATTAATTTCAAAATCTGGATTGAGTAAGGTACTACGAATAGCATCACCAGCAGGTGTGCCACCAGGTTCCTTGGTTATAAGTATGCTATGCCCAGCATTCTCTAAGCGCTGTCCTAGCAACTTAATCTGTGTGCTCTTGCCTGCACCTTCTGGACCTTCCAACACGATGAACATAGTTTGAATGCTACCTTTAAAATTTACTTGATGCTAGGACTGTATTAAGCCTTCAGACTACGGGCATATCCTGATAAGCACGCTCGTTAGATAAGCACGCTAGGGTTTACCTTAAAATAAGACGATAAAAGTTTGACATGCTCTGTAGTAAGTTGCCGTTTACCTGCAAGTATCTGACTAAGATTACTTTGATATATACCCGTAGCATCTTCTATATCTTTTTGTGTGACTTGCTTTTCTTCAATAAGATAGGCTAAAACTTGCGCTGGACTAGCATCAGGTATGAGTTGCAAAGAAGCTTCGTACTCAGCAATATTCTTACTAACAATACTAAAAAGACTACCGTAAGCAGAATTGTCATCTTGTGCTACCTCATCCCAGAGTTCGGCTATCAAAGCTAAAGCTTCTTGATACTGAACATCGTTTTCAATAGGAACTAGAAGTGGTTGGGCAAGTGCATCAACTTGTTCCCATAAGTTTAAAAGTGTTTGTGTTGACATACATCTAATCCTTAATCAGGTGTCCAGTTGTCGGTGTCCAGTTGTCGGTGTCCAGTTATCATAGTCTTTATGCGTTAACACAGCTTTGATCCAAATGGTTCTATACTTAAAACTAATGCGTGTAATAAGCCTGTAGTGATTACCTTTAATATTGAAAATAACGTAATCAGGTTGCACATAATCTGCACTTGAGAAACTTTCTTTTAAATCTGCAAAATTCTCAAAATTGCTTTTAGTCATGAGTTTGTGCCAAGCGACCAAAGCATCTTGGCTATCAGCATATTTTTTCCAAAATGCACGCAGAGTCGATTTGGCAATCACATTAAAAGCCACACCTAATAATATATCTTTTTGATATATTTTGCAATCTTCGGTTAAAATTTTTAGCTACTTGTTCCTGCTACTTGTTCTGGCTAATGCAATCTTGTTTGCAACTGCTGTATATTTCTTTAAGTTCCCTATACATGACAAACCCCATACATGACAAAGCTTACATATCTATGGATATGTCTAGTAGATGGCAAAATCCTCATAAGGAGTTTGCTACACTCATGTTACAGATATTGCCTTACACTTGATATTTTTTTAAGGACTGGGCATTTTTTAAAGACTTGGCTTTTTATTAGATAAGGAAAACATTATGCAAAGAACACGTGATGAACTAGATGATATGAGCCGTGATGAACTAAGCGAACGCATCTTGGAAATGCAAGATATTTTAAAAGAATCTCTTTTAGTGCGTGAAGCCATGCAAAAACTGCTCAATCGACTACTAACTGTTAAAGAACCTGAAGTTGGACACTATGCATCTGCAAATCCTGCGGAACTCTCACACGAAGAACGTGAGATTCGAGAAGCTTGGGCGAAGGCTCGCCATGCTGTGGCTAACCCTGCTGGACTAGTAGAAAGACAAGACTAGTAGAAAGGCAAGACTAAGGGTCTGCTCTTGTGTTAAAGATAGTCAAAGATTCAATTTAAGAGAAGTAAGTACCAAGTCAAAATTATGTTTAACTATTTTTAAGCCTAAACTTGCTGGATACAACGTTCTGTACAGGTTTAGTATCTATATAAGGTGATATAATTTAATTTTGTCTACGTACTTAGCTTACTAAAAGCACACCATGCGATTTTTGAGCCATGCTCAAAAATACGCTGTAGCGAACTAATTACCATCAAAATCTTGGAGAAATACAGAAAGAAACAGAAAGAACATGTCTCGCACTGCACATATCATACGTAACACCAAAGAAACACAAATAGACATCAAGCTAGATTTAGATGCACCTTTCGGAGGTAACATCGTTACAGGTCATGGTTTTTTAGACCATATGCTAGACCAAGTTGTGCGCCACGGTCGTTTTAAATTAGATATTGCTGCAACTGGTGATTTGCACATAGATGTGCATCACTTAGCAGAAGATACAGGGATTACTTTAGGTCAGGCCTTTGCTGAAGCACTTGGTGACCGAAAAGGCATCGAGCGCTATGCTAGCGCATGGGTTCCTATGGATGAAACCTTGGCGCATGTCGTTTTAGACTTTTCTGGTCGTGCCTTTATCAGCTTTGATCCTTCAGGTTACGAAGGTGATGCCAACGGCTTTAATATGCACCACTTGCGGGAATTCTTGCGAGGTTTTGTAAATCATGCAGGCGTAACGATGCATGTGCGTGTACTCTCAGGTGTAGAAGTTCACCATGTAGCTGAGGCAATTGTTAAAGCTTTTGCCAGAGCCCTCAAAGAAGCTTGCGCCATAACCTCTGACAGCCTACCTTCTACAAAAGGCTTGTTATAAAAAGGCTTTTGTAAAGGTTTGTGTAAGGAATTCTTCAGCTTTAGTTAACTTAACTAGAAAATTTCAAGTTTTCTTAAAGGCTTTCGTGCTATGCTCTCTCCAACATGGATACTAACGTAAAGCGCCCACGCGTTCTTTTAACTACAGCCTCCAACGACCGAGACATCGGTCTTCGCCGAATCGACAGTGTCGGTGGACAAAACTATGCCGAAGCAATTGTGCAAGCTGGTGGCTTGCCTTACTTCGTTGGAAATCTTGACCCAAACCTAGCTGAAGATTACATCGCTGAAACAAGAGGACTCTTGCTTACAGGTGGTGCTGACTTTGACCCTGAAAGCTATGGGCAAGACCCAGATGCAGATTTAGGGCGTGTCGACTACGAGCGAGATGCCTTTGAACTTGCGCTTTATACAGCAGCTAAAGCAAAAGGTATACCTGTTCTTGGTATATGTCGTGGCATTCAGGCTATTAATATTGCTGAAGGTGGCACACTTCACCAACACGTACCAGCAGCAGGCGCAACTGTGCAGCATGAACAGCAAAACAAGAATGGTACGCCATCGCACAAGGTTGTGCTCGAGCCCAACTGTTTTCTCGCCAGAGCCTATGGAAACTTCCAAATCAAAACAAATTCTTATCACCACCAAGCTATCAACACACTCGGTGAAAACTTGAAAATCGTAGGTCGTTCTAGTGACGGTACTGTCGAAGCAGTCGAAGGTACGCAGCAACCTTTCGTATTGGGCGTACAGTGGCATCCTGAAATGAGCTTTGCAAAACACCCTGAACACCTTGCACCTTTCAAACTCTTTATGTCAGCAGTCAAAGAAGAATTGGTCGTTTCTTCGCTCTAATTAAGCTATGCGCCCAACAGAACTTTTTGATTGTGTCGTCATTGTAGGCGTAGGTCTAATCGGCGGTTCGATTGGTCTTGGCATTCGCCAACGTTTTTTAGCCAATCATGTCATAGGGCTTGACCAAAACCCAAAATCTTTAGAAGCAGCTCTTGGCATGGGTGTTATTGATGAAGCCAAGTTCAATGCTGGCAAATGGCTTGAAAAAGCAGATTTAGTCATATTAGCTTCGCCCGCTGCAACTATTGTTAGCTCTGCTGAAAGCCTCCAACCATTTCTAAAACCTGATGCTATAGTCACAGATGTTGGCAGTGCAAAAGCAGCTATCGTAAACAGCTTGCAAGAAAGCGGTCTGCGCTTTGTTGGCTCACACCCTATGGCAGGTAGCGAAAAAGGTGGCGTGCAAAATGCCTCGGCTGCACTGCTCGAAAATGCCATGTGGGTCATCACTCCAAATGAACAAACGGATGACGAAGCACTAGAAAAAATCCGAGACTTTGTTACAAAGCTTGGCGCACACATTGTAGAAATTGACCCAGAAAAGCATGACCGACTTGTCGCCTTTGTCAGTCACTTGCCCTATATATCAGCAGTAACGCTTACACAACTTATCGCTCAAGATGCTGACTATGAAGAAATGGCACTGCTTGCTGCGGGTGGCTTTAGAGATGTGAGTCGAGTTGCCTCAGGCAGCCCTCGCATGAGCAGAGATATGGTCGTTGAAAATAAAACACAGCTCAAAGCAGCAATTGCTGAATTTCGTGAACAACTTGCTGCTGTTGAAGCACTTTTAGATGAACCTTCACAACTGCTTGAATTTGCCGAAAAAGCAAAATATACCCGTGACAGTATACCCATCGTCAAGCGAAACCTCTTCTCGTCAACTTTTGAGCTCAATGTAGCTGTGCCAGACAAACCTGGTCAACTTGCATTGATAACAAAAGCACTAGGCGATGCGGAAATCAACATTCGTGACATTGAAGTTTTAGATATTCGTGAAGCTGGGGGAGCGCTTCGCTTG
>CALGZD010000159.1 GCA_937934635.1 uncultured Deinococcales bacterium | reverse complement strand
AAGAAAATTTACAAGATGTTATTGATATATGTCGAATTGTCAATGGTTCTCCCCTTGGTGTTGAACTAGCAGCATCATGGATTCGCTTGTTAACACCTGACCGCATCCTAAGTGAGGTTCAAAAAAACTTTGATTTTCTAGATAGCCACAGTGGAAACGGTAGCAGTAGCAAACATAAAAGTATGCGTGCAGTTTTTGAGTACTCTTGGGACTTGCTCGGAAGTAGTCAACAAGATTTCCTACGTAAGCTAACAGTATTTCAAGGCGGTTTCAGTCTAGAGGCTGCAAAAGCAATTATAAGTGCCCAACAACAAGATATCCTTGATCTATTAGACGCATCTCTCATACAAAAGATAAGTGAACACCTTTTCGATCTACAACCACTTGTTAAGCAATATGCTATTGAAAAAGCTAGTAATTCACTTGGCGAAAGATATAAAACTGAGCAAAAACATAGTAACTATTATCTCAGTCAAGTTTGTGAACACAAAGACAAGATTCGTGGTGAAGAACAAGAAATAAGCATTAAAAAAATTGAAAGTACCTTTGAGAATATCCAAATAGCTTGGACTTGGGCAATCAAGCATAACAGCACACAAAACCTAATTTCAACAATAGAAGTTTTAAGAAGATTTCTTATACAAAAATGTAGATTTGAAGAAGCAGTCAAATTATTTGAAGAGGCATTAATAAACGGGGCGAGTAATTCAAATTCGAATATAGTTCTACCTCATATAAAAGCGAATCTTGGATGTATAAAATTATATACAAATGAATTATCTTCTGCATCACAACTATCTAAGGATGCCATTAATGTATTAAAAGAACAAAAAGACTTTAAAGGAATAATGCTTCCATTAAGCACTTTGGGTTCATGTGAAGCAGCTCAGGGGAACTATCACAAAGCAAAAAAGTACTTTTCAAAATCAGTTAACATCTCAAAACACTACTCAGATATAGACGAAGCAACCTATTTAACAAATTTATCTGTCGTCGAACAATATCTCGGGAATTTTGATGTTGCAGAAGTTCATAATCAAAACGCTTTAGATTTAGCAAGAAAATATCGCCTATTAACACTGGAATTAACCATAACAAATAATTTGGGTTATATGATGTTAGCCACAAATCAGACGACTAAAGCAATTCAGTTTTTAGAAGAAGGTCTCCAGCTTACTAAAACAATATCTTCGACACAATTAGCATCTTATATTTTGAGTAATCTTGGAATTGCATACTACCAACTTGGTAACTATGACGAAGCACTAAACATTCAACATGCTGCGTTAAAAGAAGCTGAAACCAATGGGCAAAAAGACTCTGAAACTATAATAACAACTGAAATCTCAAGAACACTCATAGCTAAAAAGGACTTGAGAAATGCCTCTGGGTTTTTAAAAAGAAGTATTGCATTAAGTTTAGAAAGTCAGCACATTCAATATAGTCTTAAAGCACTCATCTACTGGTCACAATACTTAATTTTATCAAAAAAACACGAAAAAGGTTTAGCTATTCTTTATTTCATAAATAACCACACAGCTATTACAGAAGAAGATGAAAAAATAGTCAAAAAAACCATAAAGGCTTTAGAGAAGCGTGTTTCGGAAGAAGTTCTAGAATCAGCGAAATTGGAAGCTGAGAAGATTGAGCTCGAGCCCCTTCTAGAATCAATCTTAATCGAAGCCCCTCCTATACCTCCTACAAAAACCATAAGCACCTCAGAATTAACAGCCTCACTATAAACCCTAAAAACAATCTAAACTCTATACTAGACCTTTCATTTATAAGGTCTATATTCACTCTTGTATTAAACACCTAAACACCTTTATAATCCTTGTCTGCTTAGTACTTTTTTGGAGGTCAAGCAATGAAGGTAATTATTTTTTTCTCAACCCGTTTTGTATAAAACATGACGACTATAAAATGTCACTAATTATAATTCTTACGTAGATACTCATAAGCAATCATAACAATACTCGTAAGCCCATTTGCCGACTTCACTAAAATAATCTAAATCCCTCAATACAATTATCAGATTTTAGTTCTAGACGACGTCCAATCAGCTACTTCTTACTACAAAAACACAATCTTATTCTCCCCTAAGGAGGTTTAGTGCTTCAATCACTAAAAGACCTTTATCCATACTGCCGTCAATACCCGCTTAAGTTTATAACTGGTATAGCTTTTCTCGTAATTTCAAGCTATTCTTTTACCCAACCACCTCGCCTTATAGGTCAAGCAATCGATAGTCTCAGGGTTAATAGTGTTAGCACCACAAACTTTAGTGATATCAGCTTACTCGTAGTTGAGCTCTTTTTCTTCGTCATACTAGGCTCAATCAGCCTAATTATTGTCAGACGTACCATGCTTGGCGCAAGTTGGGAAATCCTTTTCGATATCCGCCGAGATCTTATCTTGAACTTAAACCGCTCAAGCAGCAACTATTTTGATAACAATCGTGTAGGCGACATCATGACACGTATGACAGCAGACCTAAATGCTGTACGCATGTTCATAGGTGTGGGTAGCTTCATGGGGCTTAACCTCATTCTTTTATTTGCCTTTACCCTTTACAGAATGTTCAAACTAAATGTCAGCCTTACACTCCTAACACTCATCATAGTGCCCTTAATTACTCTTACATTCTTTTACTTACTTCGAATTGTCCACAAACGCTATGAAAAAGTACAAGAACAATTTTCAAATGTTTCTGCTATGGCACAAGAAAATTTTAGTGGTATTCGAGTTGTTAAAGGTTTTGGTATCGAAGACCGTGAAATCAATAATTTTAGAATCCTTAACAACGAATTTATCCGTAGGAACTTATCACTAACCAAAGTTGATGGTCCACTTTTCCCACTGATGGAACTGTTCTTTGGATTAACTATCTCAGTCTTGTTACTTGTCGGTGGACGTTTTGTTATGGTTGATAATGGCAGCCTCACCATTGGGGAATTCATTGACTTTGTCTTTCTCTTTGAAGGCATTCAGTGGCCCATTATTGGTTTAGGGTGGATTGCCAACGTTATTCAACGAGGGCATACTTCTTGGGGGCGTATCAAAGAAGTGATGTATGCAACTATAGATATCAAAGACGATGTCAACACAAACTTATCACTCAGTTCAATTAAGGGCGATATTAACTTTAACAACGTTAGCCTTCAGTTCGGTGAAATGAAAGCCTTAGATGATATTTCTTTTACCATCAAAGAAGGCGAGACACTCGGCATCACAGGACGAACTGGTTCGGGCAAAACAATGATTGCCAACTTGTTTGCACGTCTATCTGACCCAACAGAGGGCAACATCACCATCGCTGGTGAAGACCTAAAACACTATCCTCTACACTTACTACGTCGCAATATAGGCATGGTTCCACAAGAGCCTTTCCTATTTTCAGATACAATTGCAGAAAACATAGCCTTTGGTATTCCTCTTGAAGATACTGAGACGCTTTCGAAAAAAGTGCGCTCTGTCGCAGAGCTTGTGCAATTAGCAGATGATGTCGATGATTTTCCAGATGGCTTTGAAACCTCTCTTGGTGAACGAGGTGTGACGCTTTCAGGTGGTCAACGGCAACGTACAGCTATGGCCAGAGCCATCATCCGTGACCCCAATATACTTATTCTAGATGACGCCCTAAGTGCTGTTGATACCCAAACTGAAGCACGCATCCTTGAAGGTCTTAAACAAGTTGCTCAAGATCGCACAACCATTATCATTGGTCACCGAGTATCAGGCTTTAAGCACTGTGACCGCATTTTAGTTTTGGATGAAGGACGCATTGTTGAAGAGGGCAGTCATGATGAACTGGTTGCCTTAGATGGTTGGTACGCAGATATCGACCGTCGACAACAACTTGAAGAAGCTTTAGAACAAGATGAACCTGAAAGTACAGAAACGGTGGGTCCAGCATGAGTGACTTTACAACAAACCGTATAACAGATAAAAACGTTCTAAATGATATGTCAATCCCAAACTATGACATCAATGAAAGAAAGGCAACTTACCGCAGCGCGCGCCGCTCAAAGCTAAAAGAACTTCGCAGAGAGGGTCTCTTTGACGAAGATGGTGAAGCTATGCAGCGAGCTTTTGACTGGCAGCTCACTTGGCGCATCCTTGGCTTTCTCAAACCTTATCTTAAGCAAACTATACTAGCTTTAGTTTTACTCGTAAGTTACAGCGCACTCGTACCTGTCTTCCCTTTTCTACTGCAACGTGCAATCGACAGATTCATTAATCCAACCCAAGCCCCCTATCTTGGACTCAACTTCGATGAGCGCTATGCTGGCTTGATTGGTATTATCGGAATTTATCTTGGTCTACGCCTACTCAATTTTGGCTTACGCTTTGGCTATACTTACCTCGTTGCTTGGACAGGGCAACACGTAATTTACGATATCCGCAAAACCATTTTTTCAAAAATTCAGTCTTTGCATCTCGGCTTTTTTGACCGAACACCTGTAGGTCGCCTAATGACACGCATCACTAGCGATGTTGATGCTATTCAGCAGATGATTACCGATGGCATCATTGGCTTTATTGCCGATATTGGTCTCATTATTGGCTTGCTTATCTACATGTTTATTATCAATTGGCAGCTTGCTATCATTGTGCTTTGCATCATGCCATTCTTGTTTTTGAGCCTCAACTTTTTGCGAAGTCGTATCCGCATGGCATTTCGAGCTGTTCGGTTAAGAGTGTCAAAAACCAATGCATATTTACAAGAGAACTTAACAGGTATGAAAACGGTTCAACTTTTTAACCGTGAAGATAGAAATCAAGAAAAGTTTGATACCTTGGGGCTTGATGTGCTTGATGCCCATATCGAACAACTTCGTTGGTTTAGTCTTTTTTGGCCAACCGTTCGTATGTTTGGAGCACTTTCTACAACACTTATTCTTGCCTATGGAGCATTCAGAATTCTAGGTAATACCAACGTGCCTTTAATTGACACTAATGCAATCACCATAGGTGTTCTAACCTCTTTTCTCTTTTATTCATCAATGTTCTTTCGTCCTCTGCAAGACTTAAGCGACAAGTTCAACATTCTGCAAGCAGCTATGGCTTCTTGTGAGCGTATTTTTGGGCTTTTAGATACACCTGAAGTCATCAGCAACAAACCTGACGCTAAGCAGTTTGAAAGTACCTTTCAAGGTAAAGTTGATTTTGAGGATGTCCACTTTGCTTACAACGAAGGTGAATGGGTACTGCGAGGTGTTGATTTTAGTGTTCAACCTGGTGAATCTGTTGCCTTTGTTGGGCATACGGGTGCAGGCAAAACAACTATTATCAGCCTCATTAGTCGCTTTTACGATGTGCAACAAGGACGCATCTTGATTGACGATAAAGATGTTCGGGATTATGAACAAATAGAGCTTCGCCGTCATATCGGCATTGTGCTACAAGATCCCTTCTTGTTCAGTGGCACCATTCGTAGCAATATCAGCTTGAATGATGACAGCATTTCGCTTGAACGAGTAATGGAAGCAGCCCAATTTGTCAATGCACATAACTTCATTTCTAAGCTCCCTGACGGTTATGACACGGTAGTACGTGAGCGTGGTGCAGGCTTCTCAACGGGTCAGAAGCAGCTTATTGCCTTTGCTCGAGCCCTCGTGCAGAACCCAGACATCCTCCTTGTCCTTGACGAGGCGACAGCAAACGTCGATACAGAAACCGAAGAACTCATCCAAGATGCCCTCAAAAAGCTTATGCAAGGACGCACAAGCATCATCATTGCCCACAGGTTATCTACCATTCAGGATGTTGACCGAATCATGGTCATGCGTAAAGGAAAAATCATCGAACAAGGTAATCATTTCGAGTTACTAAAACAAGAAGGCTACTACCACAAGCTTTACGAGTTACAGTATCAAGATCAGGCCTGAGCATTAAGCTTGAAAGTTGACCTTGATAGTTGAGCTTGAAAGTTGACTCTGAAAATTAAGTGCGGAAAATTAAGTGCGGGAAAATTAAGTACGGAAAATTAATTGCATATGAAGCTTTGCTACTATAATTTAGCTAATACTTAGTCAATATTTAGCCAATACTTCGCCAATCGCCTATTCTCATCACGAAAACTGGGCGAATTGGCTATTGTTATGCTGCTCCTTTAGAAGCTATAATTTTAAGGCTTGCCTGAGTACGATCTAGATACTTTCAAATACTGGTTTGGTAAATATTAGACGTAAAGGCACTATCCTAGTAAACTTTACTATTTGGAAGAAATAGAGGAAAACATGAAGTACAACAAAGGTGAAATCTTACGCTCAATTGAGCAACCTTATCTTAAACAAACTATCCCTCAATTCGAAACTGGCGACACCGTTGCTGTTAACTACACAGTTACTGAAGGTAACCGTACACGTGTTCAGAAATTTGAAGGTGTAGTTATTGCAAGAAAGCATGGCAAAACTGGCTCTAACTCAACCTTTACAGTTCGCAAAGTAACTTCAGGCGAAGGTGTTGAGCGTGTTTTCCCACTTCACTCACCGCTGATTGAAAGCGTTGACATTGTACGTCGTGGTCGTAGCCGCCGTGCAAAGCTGTACTATCTACGTGAACTGCGTGGTAAAGCTGCACGTCTTCAAACAGACGTTGGTCGCCAAGAGGCTGACCGTGCTACTGCTCGTGACGAAAAAGCTCGTGATGAACAAATGGCTGCAGCTGCACCTGCTGAAGAAGTTATCGAAGAAACTGTAGTTGAAGCAGTAGAAGAAACTACTGAAGAATCATAAAAAGTAATTTTTAATCAAAATGTTTGGACCTCACAACTATGTGAGGTCTTTTTTTATTCTCTTATACCTATCTTATACCTAGTATTGCCTCAACTGTTAGGCACTCGCACACTCTGTATGAAGTTCACAGACATCTAACAGACATCTGCCTCGCCGCCTACTATCTAACTACCTTAGACTAACTTTCTAAGCCAGCTAAAACACAACGAATAAGTTCATAGCTATAGCGTTTATCAAGCACTAAAAACAGTGGTTTTAATCGACCCTTATCTTCATCTGTCAAAGACTTATAAGACGTCTCTATCAGCTCGATTTCATCATCTCTTAGACCTGTAGCTTCAGAGACTGTAATATCTCCAAGCTGAATAAGCTCAACACAATGGCTGTAAATCGTACCAATAGATAGCTCACGCTTATCAGCTACTTCCTGTGGTTTGAGTCCTTCAAAAAGCCAATAGCGAGTTTGGTCTACAGTATGCAAATGCTCTACTTTATCGCCTACAGTTTCTTGCCAGTTAACATCATTATCAAGTACAACCACAGATTCATCATCCATGAGTTTAGAAACTGCTTTTTCGGGTGGGAAGTGTTCTAAAATAACCTCTAGAAAGAGTTCACCATAGCGCTCGAGCTTCGCCTTACCCACGCCAGGTACTTTGCTCATTTCAGCAAGCGACCTAGGTTTTCGGGTTGCCATTTCCTTCAGTGTACTATCGTGAAAAACAATATACGGCGGAACCTCTTGCTCTCTAGCAAGCTCTAAACGTGTAGCTCTAAAGGCTTCAAAGAGTTCAGCCTCATCATCTTCAAGTTCCATTTTTGGTCTTGCTTGGCTCTTTTTATCAAACTTCTGTCTAACAGCTTTAACTTCTTTACGAAACTCAATCTCTTCTTTGCCTTTAAGTAAAACAGCACTTTTTCCTGTTAGCTTTAATGCACCAAAAGAACCAGCTTCCGTACTCAAATAGCCACCTGCTACCAACTGTCTCACAACAGCACGCCACTCAGCATCATTGAGCTCTTTACCAATACCGTAGGTAGATAGTTCATGATGATTCATATTAAAGATGCGTGGATTATCTTTTCCCTGTAAAACATCAATCACATGCCCTGCACCAAAGCGCTGCCCTGTTCGCACAATGCAGGAAAGCATTTTTTGAGCAGCTACTGTGCCATCCCAAGTTTCTGGTGGGTTTATACAATTATCGCAATTTCCGCAATTGACACTTTCAGCATCTTTTCCATCTGTGCCTGCATAAGCCTCACCAAAATATTCAAGAATCGTTTGGCGACGACACTGTACGGTCTCGCAGAGTCCAAGAAGTGCATCTATCTTGTGATTTTCAATACGCTTAATCGCTTCTGGCGCTGTCGATTCCGCCACCATGCGGCGCAACTGAACCGCGTCACCTAAGCCGTAGACCATAAAGGCATTGCTTGGCATACTATCTCGTCCTGCACGACCTGTTTCTTGGTAATAGCCTTCTAAGCTTTTTGGTAAATCCATATGGGCAACAAAGCGTACATCAGGCTTATCGATGCCCATGCCAAACGCAACCGTTGCTACCATGACGATTGATTCTTCTTTGAGAAATCTCTCTTGATGCCTTTGACGTACCTCTGTGGGGAGACCTGCATGATAGGGCAAGGCGTTGATACCTCTTTGCTCGAGCCATAGGGCAGTCTGCTCCACACTCTTACGTGATAGGCAGTAAACAATACCTGCATCCCCTTGATGATGTTCAGTATAGAAATCTAAAAGCTGTTTCTTAGCATTATTTTTAGAAACAATATTATAAGCAATATTCGGTCGATCAAAACTTGATATATATTGATTCGCTTGCTCTAA
>CALGZD010000158.1 GCA_937934635.1 uncultured Deinococcales bacterium | reverse complement strand
CCAACATCAGCATCTTCAATAACAACATTCGGTGGAATTTCAACACCAGCACGAACAACACTATTACCCTTAATCCAAACATTCGGGTGAATTACAACATCATTTTCAATGATAGCCGTATCATCAATATAAATGCTGTGTGGATCAATCATCGTCACACCAGAGACCATCCACTCATCACGAACTCGCTGACGCAAAATGCCATCAATATCCGCAAGCTGTCTGCGATCATTCACACCCATTAGCTCGTTTGGATCATCAACAAGTACAGGTTGTACAGATTTACCTGCACGGATATATATATCAACTAAGTCGGTGATGTAATATTCACCAGAAGCATTATCATTATTGATTTGCTGACCAAGTTCAAAAACATTTGCATCAAAAATGTAAATACCAGGGTTTACTTCAGTGATAGCACGTTCTTCATCGGTAGCATCTTTGTGCTCAACGATTTTAGCAACGCTGCCATCCGCACTACGTACAATACGTCCATAACCATAAGGGTCTTCAAGGTTGCAGATAAGCATACTCATACCCGCACCTGAATCATTCTGTGTCGTTGTAAGGTCACTCAAGGTTTCATGACGCAAAAGTGGTCCGTCACCGTTGAGTACCATGACATTGCCAGAAAAATCTTTTAAAGCTTCTTGGCAAGATAGCAAAGCATGACCTGTACCAAGCTGCTCAGTTTGCATAACAAAATCCACTGGTAAGTGAGAAAGCGTCTCTCGTGCAACCTCTGCCCCATGACCGATGATGACGATGATGCGTTCGGGCTCGAGCTTTTGTGATGCCCTAATCACATGCTCTACCAGAGGACGCCCCGCTGCTTTGTGTAGGGGTTTAGGAAGCTTAGATTTCATGCGGGTTCCCATGCCCGCAGCCAATATAACAACTGCTAGGGGTTTACTCATATTTACAACCTTAATCCAATCTCTCTAATTAGTTTCTTATCCTAAATTTGATATTGCCTTAATTTTTTCTTTTTCTGAGGCTATCGTAAAAAAAGCCAAAGAACAACTCTTTTTGAACAAACGTCATCATCCAAACAGTCTAAAAGCAATACAACACTTTAGTATTAAAACTAAATACACTTTCACAAACATTACAGCTTGCTAAAATACTGCCCGACTAATAATTTTAAGTCGGGCAGTGAAAGTTATTTACTATTATCAGGTTGCATCGTTGCCAAAACATAAATGGCAATCAGTACAATCGGTATGCTCGCAATCTGCGTAAGGGTCAGTAAACCAACCCCAATCTTATCTACCCCTTCTGAAAGAAAGAGATTCCAGAAAATAGGGTTATCTCTAAAAGGTTCTTCAAGTACTGAACGTAGTACCGAATACCACAAGATAAACTGCCAAAAAGCAAACCCAGGTGTGCGACTACTGCGATAGGCCCATAGGATAATAAATATCAAAATAAAACCAACAATCGCACCATAAAGCTGCGTCAAATGCACTGGTCCACGAAGAATTTCTCCACCTTGAGCAACACATTCACCAAAGTAAACAGAGACCTCTGATCCTAAACTACATGTACCAGGGTAAGCACTCCACAAATCAGGTGTAAAAATGCGCTTTCCTAATTCACCAAAAGTAGCAGTGCCAGGCTCAGGCCAAGTAAAACCAATTGGCCAATTGGTCAACCTGCCTGTTGTATCTGTGCCATTCATAAAGTTGCCTAAACGTCCACCAATAATCCCAAACGCGCCAGCAGGAACCATCATATCTAAATAAGCCCACATATTCAGCTTGTGAATTCTGGAAAAAATCCATGTCGCAACAACAATCCCCAGAATCCCCCCATGAATGCTGATGCCGCCTTGCCATACTTTAAGAGCATCAAGAGGTCGACCATTTGGACCAAAATAAGGGTCATAACTCGTCAACACATATACTAAACGAGCACCAATAAGCCCTGCAAAAACTAAGTAGAGCAACATATCAAGCAATTTTTCTGGGTCAAGACCACGACGACGTGCCTCGTTCAAGCCCCACATCGCACCGAACAAAACACCAAGCATAATAAATAGTCCATACCAGCGTGGCGTTAGTGGACCAAGTTGAAACCAAATAGGATCCATTCTTCCTCTTCCTTTAGCATGATTGCTAACTAATCATGAATAGTTATGATTTAGTGGTGTATCCCACTAATAGTTGAAAAGCAGCTCTCAATTGATGATTAGCCTATATAAGTAACAGTAGGACACACCTTTAAGTGACAGTAGGACATACCTTGGAAGTTTTTCAAAAAAAGAAACACTTCTATGTAGGCTACTGACCGTTTCCAAACTTGAACAGGAAACACCTGCAATTCAGTTAAAAAGTTTTGAAATATTCAAATCCTTATACCCATACACTTAGTAATTCTGAGTTAATTCTACAAAAATGCAAACAACATTGCACAAGACATCCTACACTTAACACTGTAGATATTAAGATTATGTAAACATTCAAAACCTTATGAGGTCATTACATTTCACTTCTAGCAGTTCTATCCTATGGAACATCACGTTAAAAGCACACAAAGAACTAACGAACATATTTCAAACGAAACATTCGCATAAGGACTTAGGTAATTTTTTTCGATATGGGTTTTAATACCAATTCCGCTTAAATCCATTGTTAAAGTCTAAACGTGTTTTTAAGTAGTAATTTAGGTAACTAGCGGAATATGGTTGAGCACCTGACGCTTCTAACTTATTCTTTTGCTACATATATTTTCGGACACGGTATAACAACAAAACTAGTGCTTTAGCAAGTGAAAATCTAAGGGTGAATAATCTGAAGTCACTATACTATTCTGTACCCGTAAGCTTTTTAGCGTTTAGCGTCCAAAACACACCCTTTTATTATCAGTTATCGCTGTACTAGAACAATCTAGGATACACAATGATTGCAATGACGATAAGAATAGCAGCCTTTATAACTAGCCCCCCCAAGGTGCCTACCAGTGCGCCAACACCTGAACGAATCGCCTCATCCATCTGGCGGTCTGTAATTAATTCGGCTAAAACTGCACCAACAAAAGCACCCACTATAAAACCTAAAGGTGGAAACATAATGATGCCAACAATAGAACCAGCGACACCACCGATTACCCCTGCTTGGCTTGCGCCATAACCTTTAGCACCTAAAGCAGCCGCTGCATAGTCCAATACAAAAGCAAGTACGACAAGTACAGCTACCCAAACTAGTGCAAACAATCCAAAGGTCTGAAATCCAATTAACCATGCAGCTAGTAAAGCACCAAGCGCTGCGATTGGTATATCTGGCAAAACTGGCAATATCATTCCTGCAAAGGCAGCAATCAAAGCCACGGTAAATATTACAAGCGCTAAAACTGTCACTACACCCAGTATATACTTAGTTGAGTCAGGTAGGTTGACTTGCTACTTTTGTTGTAGATAATTATGCAAACTGAGTTAAGTAAGCAGCAGCTTCAGTCAATCCTTCTGAACGTAAACGACATGCTTCTGGTAATACATCTAAGATAGCAGGCAATCCAATTGCAATATGATCAGCTCTATCTGGTAAATTCACAAAAAGCGTTTGCTTACGAAAACCACAGGTTAAGCGAAAAAGAGCTGCCTTTCTATCTTTTCGAAGTAATGCTAAGCGCATTAAATCTACAACACCATAAAGCGACTCTTCTATAACAGCTTGCGTCGCTTCATAAGTTCTATCACGCACATTTAAACCTGTACCACCTGTTGTCAATACCAAATCAACAGGACGTACATCTGCCCACACAAACATTTTTGGGCGAATTTGTGATGCTTGTTGTCCTACGGTCTCATAATCAACCTCTGTATATGGACCTTGCGACAAAATGTTCCTGATTACCTCTGTACGTTCCGCAATTGTGGAACGATGATGTTGTTCTGCATTGGTATCATCACCAACTACAAGTAGTGCTGTTCTAATCGGTGGCCCCTGCCCTACACTTAAATTATTCATACTTCCCTGCCCCTCGTAATCATTTATAAACCGAATAATTCTGTAAGCTTACAAATTAAAGTGACTAAATATGACTCACAACTAAAATTTAATTTAGCCATAGCGCCAATTTAACATCTAGTTAACCCAAAGTAGCAAAAACTGAAGAATAGAAGTTTAAAAGCCAATCATTTTTCTTTAAAGAGCCTTCATATAAACAGGCTATTAGAAACAGACTTATTAGAGACAAGCTGTTAGAAACAAGTTATAGCCACCAGCTTGAGTATTCTTGATAAAATACCAATTCATTTGCGGTACTTACAGCTTTCAATATTGTTGGTTAAACTCAACCTTAAATATCAATAAATATCAATAGCTTCAGGAGAGTTCTATGGAAAAACAACGCCTAACCGTTGAAAACTCACTCAATGCACTTAATCATAGTGGAAACTTATTTCTCGAAGTATTTAGTCACGGCTCGTTATCGGTTGAAATATATCAACCTGACAAGGTTGATAAGCAACATCCTCATACGAGAGACGAGATTTATGTCATTGCCTCAGGTAGCGGTTACTTCATCAACGATGGTATCAAACAAGCTGTTGAAACAGGTGAAGTTCTATTTGTTGCAGCAGGTGCTGAACATCGCTTTGTTGACTTCACAGATGATTTTTCAACATGGGTTTTCTTTTATGGTCCTGAAGGTGGTGAAACAGATACTTAAAAAACGAGAAGCTTTTTAAAGCCTCTCGTTTAAATTTTGATTTTATCGCAATGTTAGATTGACAAGTACTCTAACCGCAGTTCCTCATTGTCTAACAGTTCTTGAGGCAAACCATCAAAAACCTTCTCACCTGTATCAATAATTACAGCTCTATCTGCAACTTTAAGTGCTGCCATTGCATTTTGCTCAACAAGAATAATTGTCAAACCTTCTTCTTTAAGCTTAATCAATACACGTTCAATATCTTTAACAATCAATGGCGCTAGACCTTCATAGGGTTCATCTAGTAGCAGTAATGATGAATCACGAGCAAGAGCCCTAGCCACTGCCAACATTTGCTGTTCACCACCAGAAAGTGTGATACCTTCTTGTGACTTACGTTCAGCCAACCTTGGAAACAAGTCGTAAATACGGTCTAGTGACCAGCCCAAAGGCGGAGCAATTTGTGCAAGTTGCAAATTTTGTTCTACAGTTAAGCCAGGAATGATTTTACGTTCTTCAGGCACAAGCGAGATTCCCCTTTGAGCAGCAGTGTGTGTTGCTAACTTGTGAATCGCTTCACCCTTCAGGAAAATTTCCCCTTCACGCACAGTTGGGTGTTCTGCTCTGGCAATACTACGCAAGGTCGTTGTTTTACCAGCACCGTTTTTACCCAGTAAAGCAAGAAGCTCGTTTTGTTGCAGTTCAAAACCAACACCTTTAAGAATATAACTCTCGCCATAGTAAGCGTGCATGTTTTTACAAGAAAAATATGGCTGGCTCATAGTTCTTCCACCCCTCCTAGGTAAGCTTCAATCACCTTAGGATCATTCTTTACCTCTTCTGGCGTACCATCAGAAATAACTCCACCCTGATGCAACACGGTTAGGTGTTCTGCCAAACTAAAGACCACATGCATATCGTGCTCAATAACTACTTGTGTCATATCTTCATCTTTAGAAAGCTTTTTCAAGAGATCAATCGTAGATTGTGTTTCTTGTTGTGACATACCCGCAGTTGGCTCATCTAATAGTAATAACTTAGGCTTTTGAGATAAGCAGATAGCTAACTCTAATCTTCTTTTATCGCCATAAGATAAATTGATAGCTTCTTCATCTGCTAAGTGTAGAAGATTCACACTGTCTAAAGCTTGCTCTGCTGTCGCCACACATTCTTTTCTACGACGAGGATGCTGGAAAAAATTCATAACAAAAGTACCATCTCTCTTAGCCAATGCAGAGATAGTGGTATTTTCCAAAAGTGTCATCTCAGGATAAATTTGGGGACTTTGAAAAACTCTAACAACACCCTTTTGGTTTACCTGATGAGGTCTTAGCCCCAAAAGACTGTCGCCTTGAAACAGCACAGTTCCAGAATCTGCTTCTAAATTACCAATAACTAAATTTAGAAAAGTACTCTTCCCAGCACCATTTGGACCAATGATTGCATGTGTGCGACCTTCTTCAACGGTCAGGCTTGCATTATCAACAGCTTGAAGACCACCAAAGCTCTTATTTAGACCATTAACTTCTAGTAATGCCATCAACTACCCTGCCCATTCTGGTCACTCTGCCCATTCTGCTTATTTCCTCTACCTAACTTCATAAGACGACGTGGAATATCCATAACTCCGCCAGGAAGGAAAATTACAAAAGACATAAAGATTGCACCAAGAATAAGTAACCACTGTCCAGTTTCGCCAGACAGAACATTTTCTAGATACAATACGATTCCAGCACCTATCATCGGTCCAAACAACGTTCCAACTCCACCAATAACAGCCATAATGACTACTTCTCCAGAGGTTGTCCACCTAAGACTTTCAACTGGAACAAATTTTTCGTGAATAAGGAAGAGTGCTCCAGCAATAGCCCCAAAACAACCACTGATAGTGAATGCCATGACTTTATACTTAAAGATGTCAATACCTGTGTAGGTTAATCTAGTTTCGTTTGACTTGATAGCTCGCAACATCAAACCATAGGGTGAGCGACGAATTTGTCTTGCTAAAAATAGGCATAGAACAGCCATGAATACGAGAAAGTAATACAAATTGCCGTGTTCTAGTGGCCAGCCAAATATATTGATATGCACATCTTCAGCACCAGTATAGCCGTTATCACCATTTGTCCATTTTGTTAAAGGTGCAATTGCAAGGAAGAAAAACATCTCACCAAAAGCAAGTGTCAAAATTGAAAAATAAATACCTTGCCGTCTTAGCGTTATCAATCCCACTAAAAAAGCAATAATGGTAACTATCACTGCTGCTATCAAGATGGCTACGAGTGCGTTACTAGTAAGATTTGCTAAAATAAAACCGGCAACGTAGGCTCCACACCCCCAAAAGATGGCATGACCAAATGACAAATAGCCCGTAAGACCCACAAACAAATCAAATCCTAACACCAGAATTGCAAAAACAAGCATCAACTTTGCAAGGTCTGCATATCCGCCAATCAGTGGTAAAAACCATTGTAAGGAAAGAAAAAAGAGTCCAGCAACAATCATGATAACCCATTCACGAGCATCACTATCTGTTGTAAAAAATTTCATTAGCCAACCCCTTTCATACCAAATATCCCTCGAGGTCGAATACTTAAAACAACAACTGCAATGAAGTAGACAATCACCTCAGAGTATTGAGGAAAGGGCGACGCTGTTGTCAGTGTTGTAGCAAATCCGAGAAGAAGCCCTGCAACCACAGCACCAGAAATACTACCCATACCCCCAATTACCACAACCAAGAATGCAGGTACTAAGCGGAGCATACCTTCTCCAGGGTCAATTCCGAATACAGGACCATTAATAACTGCAGCTAATCCTGCAAACATAGCGCCTAAACCCACAACTATTGTGAACAATCTTGTTGAGTCTATGCCCAGATAACGCACCATTTCTGGATCACGCATACCTGCTCTAACCATCAAGCCAAACTTGGTATAGCGCAATAATGCAAAGAGTGCAACAACTGCCAAAATAGCAACGCCAATCATAATCAGACGGCTAGGTGGATAGTAGATAGACTCTGCACCAGGAATGTAGTCTCCTAAATTAATTCTCCGTCTGGCCCAGCGTGGCACATCAAACGATTGTGTCGTACCACCAAATATCCAACGCATAGTCTCTTGGACCATGAGTGCTAAACCAAAGGTTACTAATATTTGGTCAGTGACATCGCGTTTATAAAAAAATTGTAGGAGAACTCTATCGAAAATAATGCCGACTAAAAATAAGATTGCTGGAACAATAACGAGTGCCCAAGGCCAGCCTATGCTGTTAGAAATAACGAGACCTACATATGCACCAATAAGGTACAGGGCTCCATGGGCAAAGTTTGCTATGCCAAGCGTACCAAAAATCAATGTAAGCCCAAGCGCAACAAGGACAAAAACAGCTCCTAATTGCAAACTTGTAAGCAATTGTAAAATAATTTGATCTAAAGTCATAAGAAATAGATATTTCTTGCCAAAAAGCACCTGCTGTGGAAAAGTCCACAGCAGGTAATTTTTATACAGAAATATTAGGTATTAAGCCTCATCACCGTATGGACCAAGATCGCCTGGTCTGTCTGGAAGATCTACTGCGCCATCTTCATAAACAAGTACTGACTTATCTACCTGATCAACAATTTCTAGAAGGTCATTATCGTCATCACGAGCACTTTCAGGCTTACCTTTCACGACCAGTACATCGTGGAAAGCTTGGTGGTCAGAACCACGATAGTCACAAACGCCTGGTCCAACACCAGCTACGCTGTGATCTTCAAGCGCACGGATAACTTCTGGTGGATAAAAAGTACCTGCACGCTCACAAGCGTCAGCATAAAGAAGTGTTTGAACGTATGATGTGTGTGCAGCCTGAGAAGGCGGTGTGCCATACTCTTCTACAAATGAATTTGTGAAAGCTTGTGAACCTTCGTCTTGAAGTTTATAACTCCAGTTCATTGTACCGAAGATACCTTCGATGTTGTCTTTAGCACCTGAAGCCATCAAACGGCTGTATAGAGGAACAACAATTTGGAAATCTTTACCATTAACTGTGCGCTCTCTCATACCAAAATCTACAGCCTGAGTTAGAGAATCAACCATGTTTTGACCATAGAAGTTAAGAACTAGCGTATCAGCATCCGAGTTAAGGACTTGTGTTAACTGAGGACTGAAATCTTTTGTCGTAATTGGCGTTAAGATATTGTTCTCAGTTGTCCAACCTTCTTGCTCAGTATATTCTTGCATTGAGCGAAGCTGTGACCAACCCCATGTATAGTCGGCTGTTAGGTGGTAAGCACGACGGTCAGCACCGTACTCATTTGCAAGCAAGCCACCTAGCGCACGTCCTGACATCTCAGTGTTGAAGAAGTAACGGAAACCGTAACGCTTTCTATCTGAACCAGTTGTGTCATTTGAGTGTGTTAGCGCAGCCATGAACAGAACTTTGGCTTCTTGGCAAAGACCTTGAACAGCGATAGCCACACCTGATGATGAACCACCAGTAATCATGATTGCTTTGTCACGCTCAATCAATCTACGAGCAGAATCACGTGAAGCAGCTGAGTTAGTTTCAGTGTCACCAGTAACAAAAGTTACTTTTTTACCTAAGATGCCTTCACCTGTAAGCGCTGATGGTTGCATTGTGTTCATCATGCCACCATCACCCTCACCATTGAGGTGTTTGATTGCTAATTGATAAGCACGGAACTCGTCAGCACCTTCATCTGAGTAAGGTCCTGTTTGTGGAAAGTTCAGTCCAAGAACAACGTCACCTGTTACAGGATAGTTACCTAGTGCAGGGTAGTCTTGTGCTCTTGCTAGATTATGGATTCCACCAATTCCCAGTTGATTTCCAACTGCAAAGGCACTTGCAACACCTGCTGCGCCCTTTAAGAAATTACGTCTGCTGATGCCTTTTTTAGCATTACCTTTGGCTTTATCATTACTGTTTGCCATAGTCAAACCATTCCTTTCGTCTGAATGAATTAATCTGTCTGAACACAATGCTCTAAAAAAATGCTTTAACACAATGCTCTAAAAAAATGCTATGCACACTTTAATATTGGAACAGATTCAAAAAATGCGTAGAAATCCTTCACGTCATTCAGAACTATTTTTATTTATTTCAGTCTTAAGTCTAACATAAAAAACCTTTAAAAGGTATGTGTACCTAATGTGAAAATGGTCTCCAAACCACAATATGTACACATTTTTTAGCCTAAGGGCTACAAATACTGTTATATCTTCTAAATTGATATGACTAAATAACATAGCTTTACTATGCCTTCTACAAAAGTAGGCTCGAGCTTTCTGGCAGGTATCACTACATTTAGCATCACAATTCATACTTCCCACAGCAACTATTGGGACAAGCACACGCTACTAGGCTTGTATAGTATTAGATTGGCGATTGTTGCATACTATTGACAACTTCGCACAAAAACACGCACTCAGTAAATTACTGAACAAAACAGGGCAGAATACTGGCAAAATACCAAACTCAAATCAGGATTTTGACCAAGCTTGTAAGAGCGTATAAGAGCGTAAGGAAGTGCCAGCATGGCATCATTTAGAAATATTGCAATCATTGCACACGTTGATCATGGTAAGACTACTCTGGTTGACGAAATGCTAAAACAAGCGCAAATTTTTCGCGCGAATCAAGACGTTGCTGATAGAGTCATGGACTCTGGTGACTTAGAACGTGAACGTGGCATTACCATTTTGGCTAAAAATACAGCGGTCGAATGGAAAGGCACGAAAATAAACATCGTAGATACACCTGGTCACGCAGATTTTGGTGGAGAAGTAGAACGTGCGCTTGGTATGGTCGATGGTGTTATCGTTTTGGTTGATGCTGCCGAAGGTCCAATGCCGCAAACAAGATTTGTTTTGCAAAAAGCACTTGGCTTAGGTCTCAAACCAATTTTGGTTATTAATAAAATTGATAGAAAAGATTCAAGACCCGATGAGGTTGTTGATTTAAGCTTTGACCTAATGGTTGAGCTTGGTGCTACTGAGGAACAGCTTGATTTTCCGATTATCTATGCTATTGCTAGAGACGGTAAAGCATGGACTGAACTCGAAGAACAAAAAGATAATTTAAGTGATCTCTTTGACTTAATCATCGAACACATCCCAGAGCCAGCAGTTGATAATGATGCTCCCTTTAAATTACAAGTATCAAACATTAGCTATTCGGACTATCTTGGACGTATTGCTATTGGACGAGTTCTGCAAGGTAGACTGAAAAAGAACGAACAAGTTAATCATTTACGCCAAGATGGTACAAGTAAGATGACTCGTATTACTCAGACCTATACCTTCATGGGACTAAAACAAGAAGAAGTTGACGAAGTCGTTGCTGCGGATATCGTATCTCTGTCAGGTATAGAAAATGTAGAAATCGGCGATACGCTTTGCCATCCAAGCATAGAAGAGCGTATGCCAGTTATTACAGTTGATGAACCAACTGTTAGCGTGACACTTAGTCCAAACACCAGTCCTTTTGCTGGCAAAGAAGGTAAGTTTGTTACTAGTAGACACATCATTAACCGCTTAGAAAAAGAGCTATTAAGTAATGTAGCACTTAGGGTTGAAGACCTAGGGAACGAGTCATACCGTGTTTCTGGTCGTGGTGAGCTACACATTAGTATTCTTTTAGAGCAAATGCGCCGTGAGGGCTTCGAGTTTAGTGTCTCTCGTCCTCAGGTCATTATCAAAGAAGAAGACGGTGTCAAACAAGAACCTTATGAATATGTAGTTGCAGACGTTCCTGAAAAATCTATGGGTGGTGTCATGGAAACCTTGTCTTCTCGTAAAGGAACGATGCTAAACATGGTTCAAGAACAAGGTCGTGCCAAGCTTGAATTTAGTATTCCTAGCCGTGGACTCTTTGGCTACCGCAGTCAATTCCTATCTATGACACAAGGTGAAGGTCTACTCAATAGCATTTTTGATGGCTATAAGCCTATGACTGGCGTACTAAAAACACGTCAAAACGGTTCGATTGTTTCTATGGAGCAAGGTGAATCTTTTACCTATAGTATTTGGAAGCTACAGGACCGCGGTATCTTCTTTATTGAACCAAGTGAGACTGTTTATATTGGCATGGTTATTGGTGAAGCTAACAAATCTGGTGACATCAATGTAAATGTCTGTAAAAATAAAAAGCTTAGTGCTGTTCGCGTAAAAAGCTCTGATCACTCCAATATGACTCTTACGCCTGCTAAGAAGCTATCGCTTGAAGAAGCACTTGAGTACATCGAAGATGATGAACTATTAGAACTCACACCTGAAAATATTCGTATTCGCAAGAAAGAGCTTGATCCTACGAAACGTGCTAGGGAAGCCAAAAAAGCTGTAAGCGCTTAAAAACAGTACTCCAATAATATCCGATACTAATTGTCAAAGCCTATGCACAAGTTGCATAGGCTTTTTTGACGCTTGTAAAGGCTCTATTCTTGTAAAGGCTTTATTCTTGTATAGACTCTGTTATAACTTGGGCATTGCAATTCTTACAACGTTTCCACGTAATGTTGACCCATGCTAAATGAGTTCCTTCCTACTCGCGCTGTGTGGTTTTCACAGACATCTGCATCGCCGATTAACTGACTTAGGTCAGTTAATCGTGGAAGAGTTTTTAATATCAGGACTTCTTTGATACTTTCAGAAATGAAGATAGCATAGCTGCGATGCTAAATAATATGCGACCAAATACCTTTTTGTAGCGTGGTGCTGTGCCCACGGATTTTTGCGAATGGTTTAAAACAATGGGATGTGCT
>CALGZD010000157.1 GCA_937934635.1 uncultured Deinococcales bacterium | reverse complement strand
CTGGACCTTCAACGGTGTAAAGCGAGTGAGTGTTTGGAAAGCTATGTGATACGCCAAGTTGTTGAAAGTTGTTCTGTGTATTGCTTAAATCATTGATGCCACCAGTGGTATCAAAATTGAAAACATAAATAAAGCAATTACAGCCACTGGTTACTTGTAAACCTACCGTTGCTCCAATGCCAACTTTAGGTAGTGTATGTTGTGCTTGTGAGTCACTCACTAGTGAATTACTTGCTAGTCTACCTGAGTTTGTGACTAATTCAAGTTCTACGCCTGCTTGCTGTGCTAGTGCAGTTGGTAGAAGTATGATAAGCAGTATAAAACAGGTACTTATTAAGCTAAATAGTGTGTTTTTATAGTTTATTCTTTGCTGTTTTTCGCAGCAATCCCCTAAGAGAATCATGATGTTTGGCCCCCCAAATTGTGCTCGAGCCTTCCCTATGTAGCCTGTCTAGATTATGTATCTATCAAGACTATGTAGACTCAAACAGCAGCCAGTATTTGAATGTATGTTGCTGTCTTAATTCCTAAACTCGACCCCTAATTGTCTGTTTAGGCACAGCGCTCCTTCAGTACGTTCAATCTGCTATCATTTATTCAGATATTACTTATTCAGACGATGTAGACTCATCTGAATGTAGACTCATCTGAATAAAACGAATCAAACGTAAACCCGCATGTTTTGATTTGTTATGGTGTTCCTCCCTAAAAATTCCGCTTTCAAATTCTTGTGTATATTTCGCTTCTTGCATATACCTAACTATGAGTAGACTGTTTTGAAAAAGAACAAGCAGTTGTTGGATACCGATGTAAATCATAGAAGGTCGCGACTCAGAAGGTCGCAATTCAAGCTAGTGTAAAGTTTAGAAAAAATCTTTTGCTGACTTACACTTAATTTGAATTATGTCATCCCTTCTGATTTAGATTAAGTTAAATCAAGTTAACTGAAGTTCTCTCAGTCGTTAAATAACTGTAGCAACTATAGGGGAAGAGCATTACTTAAAAGGTAATGCAAGATGTTGTGCTACACAGTTATCGAAGCGAAAAATTACTGCTACGTATTGTTTGGGGATAAAATCGTAAGTGAAGCCACCATCTGTTTTGACACATTTAGACTATGACTTAATAAATGGCTAATGCCATTATTGCTGCCCCCAACAACGTAGCACTATTGTGCTTTATATATTTATGATGTTGATGAAAATAGACGATTATACATTCAAGTATTAAGGTTGAGGCTAGCACTATCTAGCACCGCATCAAGACAAAATTAGTAGATGACCTTATATTTTTAGCGTTTCCACGTAACAACTGTACACACGAAGTGAGTTAATGCTTACTCGTTACGAAGCTCGCCGATTGACTGCTGTTGTAGTGAATCGTGGAAGAGCTTTTTCTACTATCATCTGGGACGCAGCTTGTAGTTTATGAATGAACACACAAACTGTTCATTACACTTTGTTTGAAAACGTGCCACTTAGTCTAAAGTCACCTTCAAACTCATTTGGAATGCACCGCCTCTTACACTCGACAATATTTAAGGTAGCGAAGTATGATAAGTACCTTATGACGACTGCTCCCGATTCTAATTCAGATAGTCAACAAACAAGTTTTAGCCAAAGCTTGTTATCTACTTTAAATGAGTCTCAGCAAGAAGCAGTCAAACACTTTCGTGGACCAGCTTTGGTACTTGCAGGTGCAGGGTCGGGCAAAACACGTACGGTGGTTCACCGCATTGCCTATCTGATGTCTGAACATGAAGTTTACCCAACAGAAATTTTAGCAGTTACTTTTACCAATAAAGCAGCAAGTGAACTAAAAGAACGGGTAGAAACGTTGATTGGTCAATCGGGCAGAGATTTGTGGGTTAGCACGTTTCACTCAGCTTGCTTAAGAGTGCTACGAGCCTACGGTGAGCATATTGAACTAATGCCTGGCTTTGTCATTTACGATACGACTGACCAGCTAGATGTCCTCAAAGAGCTCCTTAAATCTATCAGTGGTTTGGAACAGGCAAACCCACGCACGTTGCGCTCAATTATCGATAGAGCAAAATCAAATCTGTGGACACCCACTGATTTAGCTAAGTCCATGCAACAAGAAGACCTTGTTTACGGAATGCCTGTTGACTTGATTATCGAAACCTATAGCCGATATCAAATGCGTTTACGTAAAGCAAATGCAGTTGATTTCAATGATATTTTGAGCCGTACGGTTGAGCTTTTTGAAGACCACCCAGACATTTTGGATAAGGTGCAACAACGGGCGGTCTTTACGCATGTGGATGAGTATCAAGATACTAATGCGGTGCAGTATAAACTCACCAAGCAATTTACAAATTCCTATGACAACTTGATGGTTGTCGGTGATCCTGACCAGAGTATTTATGCTTTTCGGGGTGCAGATGTTCGTAATATCTTGGACTTCAAGAAAGATTATTCAGACGCTGCTGTTTATAGGCTCGAGCTCAATTACCGTAGTTCAGGAAATATCTTGAGCCTTGCAAATAACATCATTGCTAGAAACGAAGACCGTTTAGAAAAAAATCTCAAAGCTGTTAAAGGCGCAGGCGAAAG
>CALGZD010000156.1 GCA_937934635.1 uncultured Deinococcales bacterium | reverse complement strand
AATTCAGCAACGGTCACAGCAACAGGTCCAGATAACGCAGTAGTCAGTGATGTTTCTCAGGATGGTAGTAATCCTGACCCTAATGGTAATGGTGCAGGAGACAACAGTGACCCTACTGTTGTGACATTCTCACCAGGAACAATTACTACACCGACGACAGATGATGGGCAGATTCGTGTTCAAAAAGTTGTGTTAAGTAGTGAGTATCAAATTGGTACGGCTGTTATTTACAGACTAACGGTCATCAATGATAGTACTGCTGGTGCAGCTATTGTGAGTATTGCGGATACGCCTGATAGATTCTTAAGATACATTCCTAATAGTACCGAAGTACGAGTTTCAGGCGTTACAGAAGTTCAAAGTTTAGAACCTACTGTGACTAATGGTGTTCTGACGTGGGATGAAGTTACTGTCCCAGCAGCAGCAGCAAATGAAACTGGTGCTATTGACCTTGGACAGGTTGAAATTACCTATAAGATGCGTGTTTTACCTGGTGCATCAGGCAAGTTGCGTAACTCAGCAACTGTGAATGCTCAAGGTGGCACAACTGAAACAGCAGTAAATGTAAATGCAGATATTCTGCCTGGTTCAGGTCCATTCTCTGGTTTACCAGAAGGTACGGTTATTGGTCGTGTATTTGCAGATGTTGATGGTGATAGACAATACACTGTAGGTATTGACCAACCTATTGGTGGTGCACGTCTTATCCTCTGTAATGGTTGGCAAGTACGTACTGATGTTGAAGGTAACTATACCTTTAGAGAAGTTCCAGAAGGTACAGATTGTGTACAGCTAGATAAGCACTCTATTCCTTTTGAAGTTGATGGTTCAAACATTAGTAGTGGAAGTGGTTATGTTCAAATGACCAATAGCTTTGGTCTAAGTACTAACAACTTTGTTCTTAAGGTAGGTACTGGTTCTGTTAAAGCCTTGCGCGAAACGACAGTGGTCTATGGTCCTATAACGGTTGTTAAACGACACATTCCACTAGAGAATGGCAATGTTCGTGTCGAACTTGATGTTGAAGTCAGTGAAATGCTGCCTTATGGTGTGATTATCACAGATAGAATTCCAGATGCTGCTCAGCCAGACGTTTGGGATTTGGCAACAACAAGAGAGTTTGAATTAGGTATGGAAGCTAAACACTACGACTTTAACTATGAATTACCAGCTAATACTCCGATGACAGATTTGGAGTTGGCACCAAAGCAGTAAAGAAGCAGTAAAGAAGTAGTAAAGAAGCAGTAAAGAAGTAATGCTAGTTATTAAAGGGAGTCATCTTAGGATGGCTCTCTTTTTTTGTAGGCAATTATGGTATTTTTCTGTATTATGATTCAAGCTATTCATCAAAAATATGCAGAACTGTTAGTGAATTATTCGACGGATGTTAAAGAGGGGGATATCGTCTCGCTGAATGTAGAGACGCCTGCACTCCCGATGGCTCGAGCCCTCTTTCAAGAAGTTCTCAAAGCGGGTGGACGACCATATTTGCGACTTACGTATCCAGAAATGACCGCAGATGTTTTGAAATTTGCGTCTGATGACTATTTTGAAGTAGAACCTACCTTTGAAATGAATGAAATCAAACAAGTAGATGCTTGGATTCGTGTCAATGCACCACTGAATAACAAGTCTTTACAATCTGCTGACAAATCTCGCATGAGCAAACTGATGAAGCAAATGCGTCCTTTTCAAAACCATCGAATAAATCAAACACGTTGGTGTGGCACACTTTTTCCGACCAATGCAGGAGCGCAAGATGCAGGCATGAGCTTGGATGACTACGAAAACTTTGTCTATAATGCCATGTTCCTCTTTGATGATGACCCAGTTGCTAAATGGCAAGAAATAGCAGATTTTCAAGCTCAGTTGATTGAGCGTCTAACACCTGCAAAAGAAGTCCATATACAAGCAGAAGGAACAGACCTCAAAATGCAAGTTGCGGATAGAGTTTGGGTCAATAGTGCTGGTAAGAAAAATATGCCTTCAGGTGAAGTGTTTACTGGACCGATTGAATCTAGTGCAACAGGTGTAATCACCTTTGATATTCCAAGTAGTGTTAAAGGTGGCATCGAGGTGGAATCTATCGTTGTGACTTTTGAAGAAGGTAAGGCAGTAAAGGCTGAATCCGCTAAGGGTAATGATTTTTTACAAGCACAGCTAGATACAGATGCAGGCGCAAGGTTTCTTGGTGAATTAGGCATCGGTACTAATTTTAATATTCAGCAACCCACGAAGAGCATTCTCTATGACGAAAAAATTGGTGGCACGATTCACCTTGCGTTAGGACAGTCTTATCCAGAAACTGGTGGCGTAAATGAATCTGCGATTCACTGGGATATGATTTGTGATTTGCGTAAGGGTGGAAGTATCCATCTTGATGGTGAGCTGTTTCAAGAGAATGGGCAGTTTAAACTGTAAAGTCATAAGCTATTTCAAAAATTATGCAATCTATTGAGCTCATAAGAAGAAACCTAGTTCAGAGCGAAAAAATAGTTCTTTCACGTATAGAAGATATGCGTGAGTATGCTTTAGTATTTCCAACTGCTAATGGTGGATGTCATACCCTTTGGGTACTAGGACACCTAGCTTACATCGAAGCACTGGTTATAGAAGAGTTTATGTTGGGAAAACCAAATCCACTCATTGAGTGGAAAGAACGCTTTGATGGTGATGAAATTTCTGGAGACGTCAGTGATTATCCAGAGTTTGATCAGGTACTTGCAAAATGTCGAGAAATGCGACAGTCAACGTTGAGGTTGATTGATACCTTGGCTGAAGAAGATTTAGATCAGCGTAGCTATCAATGCCCTAAAGGAGTCGAAGATCTTTTTGGCACTTATCGCTAC
>CALGZD010000155.1 GCA_937934635.1 uncultured Deinococcales bacterium | reverse complement strand
TACCACACACTTTAATTCATGGTGATTTGCACATGGGTAACGTAGCATTTGATGGGGATAAAACTGTTTTCCTTGACTGGACAGATGGAAGTTATGGTCATCCATTCTTTGATGCTACCCATGATATCTACTTTTGGGATGACCGAGCCTTGGCAGATAAATTGCGAGATGAATATTTAGCGCTGTGGGTAGAGCATCTTGATGTCACCTATAACGAACTGCTTAGATTATGGAAAATTGCTGTACCACTTTATTTACTGCAACGTGTAGTTACAGACCATAGCTTTGTTGAGAATATGGAAGTGTCTAGCCAGTATGAGTTTAAAGAAGGTTGTGTTTATTTTATGCAGTCTAGTATCAAACATCTAAAAGAACTTTAATTCTAAAAAATGTTCATGGCTTTAGGAAAAAGGTAAACTAACAAATGTTGAAGGCGTACAATAATTTTCGGGGTATATTAGCTCTATTTATGCTCCTATGTATTTTGTTCTATACATTTTGTTCTATACATTTTGTTCTATACATTTTGTTCTATGTATTTTTTTCTATAAATTTTGTTCTATGCATTTTGTTCATAGGTACGGTAATGACAATTTATACCGAAGTGAATCATAAATGTCATAATCCCAGTCAATACACAAGGTTTTCAAGCCTTTATCCTTCGGTTATTTCGCAATCTTTGCGACTATATCTTTATGACATTCATCTTTCAGTTTAGTATTACTTTATAAATCCAACTGGCACTTTAGAAAAAGCAACTGAGCTGTTTGCACCAACGATTCTGCTTATAAGACTTTCAACGAATACATGACTTGGGGTGTGTTTAGTTTATATGCTTTAGAGGTATGTGCACCAAAATATATTGACGAAATTATGGATGTACATACTGACTTTATGTCTCGACCAAAGCAGCGAAGCTTTATTCATTTTAAAGACTTCAACGACGAACTATTGCGACAGTACGAAGAACGTAATCAACCTATGATAGAAGAATTGTATATACCAATGCTTGCTTGGATGAAAACCTTCTATGAATTAGTAGAGTAAAGGTTGAGCTATGAATACAGAAATTTATCCAACAAATATTTTATTCAGAAAAATATTAAGATTCAAAAAATATTCAACATTTGACAAAGGGCAGAATTTCCTGCTACTGTACTCGACGTGAACAAGATTGCCTTAAACCACCAGCACTCTATTAGTTACATAGCTAACTCCGAATGGAATTTTAGTATCCTTTCTGCTGCTGTTGCTTTGATGTAAAGAATGATTGATTCACTAAACCATTAACCAACAAACTCAGAAGGGTGCTTATACAAGCATCCTTCTTTTTTTGTAATTTTTTTGTATTGCGAGGTGCACGACATGAATACACATACTGTCCTAATGGATTACCATGGACACCCTGATTATCCAAAAATCGCTAAGTACGCTAGTAAGTGGGTAAAGGCAAACCCAGATGCCAGCGCAGCCGATGTAATAGCAGAAGTAGCTAGAAGCTTCGAACCTGTAAGCTATTTGCGTCCAAATGAAAAAGCTGCACCTCTTAGTTCCTTTGGAACAATTGGTGAGCATATACCTGCTTCAGCAGCTAGTCAAATTTACGAAGCACTCAAGTTACCAGTTGCTAAACGTGGTGCGCTCATGCCAGATGCCCACCTTGGGTATGCCATGCCAATTGGTGGTGTGGTGAGTTTGGAGAATGCTGTTTCACCTTCATTTGTTGGATACGATATTTCTTGCATGGTCCAACTGAGTATCTTAGATATATCTGTTGAAGAGTTTGAAAAGCACAGGGCGTCTCTTGCCCAAGTACTAGATGATGAAACCTCATTTGGTCTTGGTGCAGAGTTCAAAAGTGGTAAGCGTAGTCATGCTATTGAAGCTGATTCTCGTTGGGACGCTACTAAAGATATTAAGAGCTTAAAAGCTAAAGCAATGTCTCAGCTAGGAAGCAGTGGTGGTGGTAACCACTTTGCTGATTTACTTACGATGGAGTTTCTAGAAGACTTTGAAGGGTATAAAGTTGGCGATACTGCTGTTTGTTTGATGACCCATAGTGGTAGTCGTGGCACTGGGCATAAATTGGCGACACTGTTTGTAAAGCGGGCTGATGCTTATGTTAAGAGGGTGGCTCGAGCCATCCCAAAAGGCTACGAATGGCTGCCTACAACTGAAGACATCGGCAAAGAATACTTGTTAGCTATGGAACTCATGGGTGACTATGCCAAAGCAAATCATGACCTTATCCATGAACACTTTAGCAAAGCTGCTGGTTTACAAATCAAACACACGGTTTGGAACAGACACAACTATGCTTGGGTTACTACTGAAGGTAGTGAGGTCATTCACCGTAAAGGTGCTACCCCTGCCGAGGAAGGTCGCTTAGGCATTATCCCCGGCACAAGTGGTACTGCTTCGTACTTAGTCCGTGGACTTGGCAACGAGAATAGCCTTAACTCTTCAAGCCACGGTGCTGGTCGTTGGGTATCTCGTACCCAAGCCAAGAAAGAGCACAATGAAACTGCTTACCGCAAGCACATGCAGGAAAACGACATCTTACACTTTGGTCTTTCAAAAGATGAAACCTATCAAGCCTATAAAGACATCGAAATGGTCATGAACTTGCAGGAAGGTGTCTTGCTCAGTAGCATCGCAAAGTTGACACCACGAGTTGTGATAATGGGTGGTCAATCGGATGATGGGGACTGATCTTAAAAAACTAGCCTTAATCACTTGTGCGCTTAAGTGATTGAGCAATTGAGCAGGGAGTATGGGTTTACAAAGCC
>CALGZD010000154.1 GCA_937934635.1 uncultured Deinococcales bacterium | reverse complement strand
TTCGGTACTAGTTTCTTCGGTGCTAGTTTCTTCTTCAGTTGTTTGGGTAGCTTCCTCTATGACGGCGGTTTGTTTTAGGATTTCTACTAGCTCGAGCCTAGCATTACCATTTTCTGATTCTAAAACATTTTGGCGAACCTTCAATTCGTAATCAAAGCCTGCCTGATGCCTAAACCCAGTAATGTCAGAAGAAAGGATTCGGTAAGGCTCATTGAGCGACTCTCTAAATACGTAACATAAGTTTGATGGTCCAAAGGTACACGTTTCAAGTTCAGGACCAACATAAATTATCTTCTCAACATAGCGACCATCAGCCAAGAGTTCTTGATTCACTACTTCGATAAGTTCGTACGAACGAACGTCACTGTTTTCATCAAGACTAAGTAGCAAGTTTAAGGCGTAGGCATAACCATCTTGATGATTAAAGCCAATAATTTCTATAGGCTTAGCAACATAGTCCACACTGCGACTTTCTTTGTATTGATAGCAACGTTCATCACCAGTTTCGTCACAACTCAAGATTTCTGGACCGATGTAAACCAGCTTTTCCTGCGTGGCAGATGTTTGGCTTACTAGGTCTAAAAGGCTGTAACTAACTTCTTGAGTGCTTTCACCAGTGCCTTGTTGGGTAGTTTGCGTAGTAATGGTCTGCTCAACTACACGTAATACATAGTAATTACCTGGTATGTAGTTGAAACCAGTAATGTCACTTGCAAGGTTTTGCCAAGCATCATTGCGATTTTCACGAATACGCAAACACAAACTGTCGTTATCAATGCTACAAGCACCTAGCGTTTGGTCAACAAAAAGTAGGAGCTCACGTTCTACAATTGTTTCTGTTGGTGCCTGTAGTTCTGTTTCTGAAGCTTCTTGTTGTGGTTCTGTAATTTGTGGTTCTGTAATTTCGGTATTGGTAGTATTTGTCTCAGTAGATGAATCTGTATCAGTAGTTATTTCGCTACCTTCGTTATTAGCTATGACTTCTGGTTCAACATAAGACTGCTCTACTATGTCAACCAGTCGGAGTACTGTCGTGCCTGAAATTACATCTTCACGAACTCGCAAGGTATAGGCAGTATTTAGCTCATACTCAAAGCCAATAATAGCAAGATCTAGTATTTCCCAAGAGTCTTGCCCATTGGTTCTGACTAAAAGACATCTAGCGTTTCCACAAGGTGTTGTGTCAGAAGAGATAAAAAGTGTTTGCTCTTGTGGACCTCCCCCTCCAAATAGCTCTTCCAAGATGGGCAAGGTGGACACATTGGTTTCTGGTACACATGCTGAAAAGGTAATAGTCAGCAAAATAAATAAAAAGCTACGTACAAGGTTGTTTTTCACTCTTCATCTCCTAATACCTATCCTAATATCTAACTTAAATAATAGGTTAATCGTCATCTGTAAAACTCTATAAGATATTACCGAGATATTATACTGAGTCCGAAAATATCGTTACTAAAGTAAACAACTTGAATCGTCAGGTGCTCAACCACATTCCGCAACACGCTTAGATTCCTTGATTTTTTAACACTTCGAATTAATGAACGAATTAAGCGGAATTGGTATTACTTTGCCCTCGAAATTAGTACAGATTGAGATATTTGCAAATTCGTAAATTAAAATAATAGTACAACTACAAAATAGTTCTTACATGAACGCCTTCTTTAGAAAGATAGCGTTTCACATCCTCCACAGTATACAAGCCATGATGGAAAATACTTGCTGCTAAGGCTGCATCTGCCTCACCTTCTGTAAGCACTTCATACATATGTGCTGCATTTGCTGCACCGCCAGATGCAATGACAGGTATATCAACAGCTTGTGCCACAGCTTTGGTGGCTTCTACCTCATAGCCCGTTTTCATGCCATCTGCATCAATGCTATTTAAGACGATTTCACCAGCACCAAGCGCTTGACCACGTTCTGCCCAAGCTATTAGGTCTAAACCTGTGTTTTTACGTCCTCCTGCAACATAGACATCCCAACCGCTAGACTTTTGAGATTTTGCATCAGGTACACGACGTTTTGCATCAATCGAAAACACTACCGCTTGTGAACCATAGTGTTCAGCAGCTTCTTGGACTACTTCAGGATTAGCAACAGCACCTGAATTGATTGATACCTTATCTGCACCTGCCTTAAAAAGCGTGTGAAAGTCTTCTAGGCTGCGAACTCCACCGCCAACAGTTAGTGGCATAAAACACTGCTCTGCCGAGCGGGTGATGACTTCGATCATGGACTGACGCCCTTCACTAGTAGCGGTTATGTCATAGAAAACGAGTTCGTCGGCGCCTTGTTCGTTGTAGCGAATGGCAAGTTCAACAGGATCACCAACATCGGCTAATTCACCGTCTTCAGCTCTGCCAAACTGTTGACCACGTGTAGTACGACCGTTATGAACATCTAAACAAGGAATAATGCGTTTCGCTAACACATGGTCATAGTAGCTGAAAATAGCAGCTAAGTGATGATGCAAGTGACCTATGTAAAGCACATCCAAGATTCACTGATATTTTACTACTAGTTTATGGGTGCGTCTCATTTGAGGTTGGAAAAAATAGAAGTTTTTTCTCATTCTGACGTTTTTTGAGTCCACTCTCTGACAGCCAATAATTTCTTAAAGCAATCCCCCCTAGCCCCCTTTAATAAGTGGGGAATCTTGTGAAAGTCCCCCTTATCAAGGGGGATTTATTGAAGTGCATACCCATCGGACTCAGAATCCGTTAGAGTCAGAGTTTTTTTGCTTTTTGAAAAATTTCTAATTAGCGTTTCCACGTAATGTTGACCCATGCTAAATGAGTTCCTTCCTACTCGCGCTATGTGGTTTTCACAGACATCTGCATCGCCGATTAACTGACTTAGGTCAGTTAATCGTGGAAGAGCTTAATTGAAAAATTTCTGAGAATTTCTGAGAATTTCTGAGGTGCGTCCCTGAAGCACACAACAAATGATGGCTATATCAAATATGTATCCAACCTATAGCGGGACGCACCCTTTATCCTTTAAAACCGTTCAGGGCGCATAGCTTCCAAACTAGTCGATGGTTCTTGCCCAGTCAAAACTTCACTAAGCAACTTACCCGTAATTGGTCCATGTGTAATCCCCAACATGCCGTGCCCTGTAGCAAAAACAAGATTGCTTACTCGCTTACTTCGTCCAATATAAGGCAAACCATCTGGCGTAAGGGGTCTATAACCTGACCACGGTACACCTTCTTCTAAATTCTCCATATCTGGCAAGACAGTTTGTAATGCTTCACGGTTCACCGCTATACGCTTCGGGTTCACACTTGCGTCAAAACCAGCTAGCTCAAGCGTGCTACTAAATCTAAATCGATTTTGTCCTAAGGGAGTAATAGCTACTTTTGCATCATCAACAGACAAAGGAAGTGTCGGTCCATGTTCAGCAGATTTCTTTTTAACAGTAATGCTATAGCCCTTAGCAGGCTCCATGAGTATAGGAGCGCCAAGCTGCTTAGCCAAAATTGATGACCATGCACCTGCTGCTAAGATTACTTCTTTTGCTTCTATAGTTCCTTTAGATGTTTGGACTGATTCAATTGTTTTGTTGTTTTTCTTGAAGCCAGTTACATCTGTTTGTGTAAGGAGGGTTGCGCCTTCTTTACTAGCCTGATTGGCAACATCTTCCACAAATTTTGCAGGATCAATATGTGCATGTTGAGGGAAGTAAACCCCTGACTCAATACCTTCACACAAATTAGGTTCTATGGCTAACATTTCTGGTCTATCTAGCAAGCTAGCTTCAACCCCAAAACGTTTGGCAAACTCCACACTCTTTTCACCAGCCTGCCGATATTTGTTAGAGAGATGTACATGCAAAATACCAGCTTCAACAAAATCAAAATCAAGATTAGGCTCTTGTGCCAATTCTCGAAACATTGCCAAGCTTTCATGATTTAACTTCGTTAGTACCTCAGCACCAGCAAGCATTTTTTCTTCGGTACACGCTCCTCTAAAAGCCCAC
>CALGZD010000153.1 GCA_937934635.1 uncultured Deinococcales bacterium | reverse complement strand
CGGAAAACTTTTCGCACAAGAAGGCAAACGAGACGAATTTGTAGAAATCATGAAACGTGCAGCAGCCATTGTTGGTGAATTACCAAGCTGCCACATCTACCTAGTCAATGAAGATGTCGAAGACCCAACTTGCATTTGGATATATGAAGTTTGGGATAGCGAAGAAGCGCATGATGAATCTTTAAAAGATGAACGTGTTAGAGCGTTAATTGGCGAAGCTATGCCACTTATGGGTGGGAAACCTGAAGGTATTAAACTTAATGTTGTTGGAGGGCACGGTTTAAAATAGTAGCCTAACTATTTAGGTAAAACGCCTACCTTTTTCTGATACTCAGGATCCAACTCATCTGGATGCGTATCAAGAAAAATCATATTTCCATCTGGGTCTAAAATAGTGGCAGATGCACTACCTTCTTGACCCTCCCTTCTTTACCCTCAGTTGGTCCAGAATAGAATTCTAAACCTCTTTCTTTCAAGGTTGCTGAATTGGCTAAAACATCTCCTCCACGAAAGTTAAACATGAAACCTTCAAAAGCCTCTTTGTAGAGTCCAATACGAACTGACTCGTTCTTCAATACATAGTACTTACGTTTAGCATCGCCTTCTACTACTTCAAGTCCAAGCGTTTCATAAAATGTCTTTGATGCCTCTAAGTCCTTTACATTAATACAAACATCGTACCAACCAAGCTTCATTACATCACCTCTTTCAAATATCAGATTCTGGCACTTGCCAATTTGTGAACTCTGCCCATTCAAAAGCCCCCGACATAATTGTGTTAAATACAGGCGTTTTAATATCGTAGTAAGCATCAATATCTTCTGGAAAATAGCAGGCAAGCTGTCTTTTAACTTCTTCGTATGCGTGAGTAGCCAATGGATGCGTTCTTAAATAATCTCTAAACAATAGTGCGTAGCGTTGATTCCAATAGTTTTCGATACGAACATGAATGTTCATCCGTGGTTGCTTATTTTGAAAATACCGTTTTTCCACTTGTGAAGAATCAAGGTCCATACCATGTGGCACATCATCCCAAATTATATCTTCTCTAAAAACCAAACCCATGGCTTCTAAATCAGACGTAAAACCAAGCTCAAAATCCTGAACTGTAATTTGTATATCAATAATATCTTTAGCAGCTAAGTTCGGTACACTTGTAGAACCTATATGATGAATCGCTACAGCATCTTCCCCCATTGCATTCTTTAATTGTGAGGCAAAAACCTTAAATTCAGTAGCCCATGTCTCTTTGTAGTCTACTATTTTAACATGTCTCTTAGGCTTATTCTTGTTCTGACTCATAATCTTCTGGGTCATAGCTCAATTATAGTATGCTCAAAAGCATTGATAACTCGAACACCTTCTGGTGATTCATATTCTCGTTTAGCATTTGCCCCATTCAGATGCACATGCCCATGTACATGCACTTTAGGCTTCCAACGCTTGTGGAAAGCATTAAAAGCAGGAATTCCTCTGTGGGGAAAATCCTCACCTTCGTTTGGACCTTTTGGCGCAGCATGGGTTAAGAATACATCCACTGCTCGACCATGACGCTGCTTATTCCACAGCAATCGTGGGGTTAGCTTGTGTAGCATCCAAGCCATCTCTCTTTCAGTATATTGATTTGGTCCATTATTGTAACGCCCACACCCCTCTATTCCCACAACTAATACGCCATCTATATTTAGACAGCGAGTATGGGCATTGATACAACCACCAGGTAAATGCTTATTTATTTGCTGAAAGTCATAATCACTACTTTTCAAATATTCATTGGCATGGTTTCCAACAACATATACAGGCCGCCTCCCCCATTTTGTAGCTACATATTCAAGGACGTGCCCAGGCATATCACCAGCACTCAGCACCATGTCCAACTCTGGAAAGTTTTTGGGAAAGCGTTCAGAGTAAACAAAGGGTGAGACAGCATCAGCAATGGCAAGAATTTTTGTCATAAAAACAAGTGTTATTTCATTTCAACCTAGACATTCATCAGAACATCTATCTACGGGAAGATTAAGAAAACTTCAAGATTTTTCTAGTTATACTTCAGCATAGTGCAAAACACTCTGAAGTTCCACAGACAGACTAGTTGTCTTGATGTCTTCTTATACCTAATTACATTAGGAATCATCATACTAATTGGCTTTAGCCACATTAGCTTTGCTCAAGAGGTTGTTATTGGTCAGAGCTTCGAAGGAGAAGCTTCATGGTACGGTCCAGGCTTTGCTGGCAATTTAACCGCAAATGGTGAAATTTACGATCCATCTCAGCTAACGGCAGCACATAAAACATTGCCTTTTGGCACACTGCTCAGAATTACCAACTTAGCGAATGGTCTCACAGTAGATGTGCGTATCAACGACAGAGGTCCATACATTGGCAAAAGAATCATAGACCTCAGTCAAGCTGCTGCTGCACAGATTGATATGGAACGTGCAGGTGTAGGTACAGTCCGTGCTGAGTTTATTTCGGAACTAGGTCAACCAGCTTTCCCTGCTACCGCAAGCCATACACTTGAAAGCAATCAAAGCTTAAATAGCATTGACGTGGCACACCCAGATTATCCAGAAGGTGCGCTTTTACTAGCCTACTCTTTCCAGTTAGCTGAACCAATTTTACTCAGAGCAGTTGATTCTCAAAATATAAAAAATGACTCGAATACACTGCTTGTATCCGAGTCGCTTTTGGCTAAAGCTGGTAATGAGTTACAGATTTATTATGAAGCTGTTGGCTCAAACTAATATTGTGTCAAAACTAAACTGATATATGTCGATGTAGTTTCCATCAAATCCATCCGCCTCTTACAGAGTACAGAGACACCTTCCTTTAGCTAAAGGAAAAGCTATCAGTAGCCTAAAACGTCCTTTGCAGCTTCATCACTTGCATCCACACTGTCATCCACTTCATCTCTTCGAGTTGCCCAACTAGGAAAAGGAAAGTTCAACATAAGCGGACTTGGCACATCTGGTTGATGGACAATCATCGTACCTGGAGCAAGAATGGTACTGCGTCCACGGAAAGTTGCTGGCATAAAACGGTACTCACTGCGCTCACTTTCAGCAGCATCCAAACGACCAACGATTCGTACCGCAGCATTACCCACAATACGCCTTTCGACTTCGCTGGCTGTTTGCTGAGCACCAATCAAGACAATGCCTAAACTACGTCCACGTTCAGCAATATCTAGTAAGACATCTTTGATAGGGCTTTTCCCTTCACTTGGAGCATATTTGTTCAACTCGTCTAGAACAATAAAAATGTGTCCCCGTCCAGAGCGAGTTGTTTCTTGCTCTGCAAATATCTGACGAAGCAACACTCCAACAACAAACATCTGTGCAAGCGGCGCAACCTTGTTGATATCTACTACATGAACCTGTTTATCTGAATTTAAGATGTTGAGCTTGGCTCTATCCATTGATTTCTTTGGTAAGTCTGAACGAACTATTCGGCGCACATGTTTGGCAGCACCACGCATCCGACGGATAAAGGCTTCTCTTGTACCTCGTTGCTGATTAGCAGTCCACTTAGTATCGCCATCTTTATAGTCACCTTCAACACCTGTACCAAGTAATTTCAAGCTTAAAAAATCAACAAGCTCATCAAAGCTTATAATGCGCTCTGTTGCATCTGGTGATATAGCAGTCAAACCTAAAAATTCTTCACTGCCGAGATTATCATCAGAATCTATCTTGATAGACTTATCTCGCTTTTCTTTTTTCTCCGCTACATAATCTGGGTCTAGATAATGCGTGTAAGCAGGCACTTCTAAATGTGGACCTTTTTGTCTATCTGCCAGCTTAAATAAACTTTCTTCAACATGTGCTGCTAGAAAACCAAGGTTTGACATGGAGTCACCATCTGTCAGCACAAAAGGCAACATACGCATTTCAGCAAAATCATGCACACTCCATAAATAAGGGTCTACCCCATCACGAGTGGACATATCAGCAACTAAATTATTGCCATCCATAGCAGGTGCATGAAAACCAACACTGTCAAATGGTCCTATTGGTAAATCGCAAATTTCATAGCGAGATTTTGAAGACTTACGCTTTTCTTTCCATTTGCCTTCTTGCTCGTCATAGCGCTTATTGGCTTTATCTAAGAAGAATAAATCTTCGCCTTTAACATTAAAAATAATAGCCTTTGT
>CALGZD010000152.1 GCA_937934635.1 uncultured Deinococcales bacterium | reverse complement strand
ACTGTGGCAGTGGTTTGCAGGGTGCGCTCGAGCCCACCCAAATCCTTCTTTGCATACAACTGGGCAATGATAGGTGGTACAACCATATTCACAATCACCAAAGGCATAAGCACATATTGCATTAGACTGCGAGGCGTACTGTAAATACCTGTATCTACACCAGGGTAGTAAAAACCAACCACCAGAAGGTCTAATTGCATCAATCCGAGGCTAATAAAATTACTTATCCAAAGAGGCCAAGCAATTTGCCACAAAGACGGCAATGGATTATTGTTGTCAAAAGTGTTATCTGAATTTTCAGTATCTGAGACAGACTGTAAAGCAGATAAACGCTTAAACATAAAAAATATTGCTAGTACAACGCTAATAATACAAGCAAACACTAAGCACAAAAGCACAATGCTTAAGCTTGTTTGCCCTATAAAATAGAGAAGCAAAATAGCAATAAGAAATAGAAAGCTAGTGAGTACCCCAAATCTAGTACCTGTTAATAAGCTAGCTAAGTGTAAATCTTGAAAGCCTCGAAAACTTTCTGCAAGTATTTTCTGTATAGCAAATAAAAATACAAGAAGGCTAACGATGATAATAAGCGATGTGAGATTTGTTTGGTTAAAAGAGTTATAAAACCGAGCAATAATCCATTGAGCGAAAAAGAAATATACAATACTCAGAATCAGGGCAACTGTAGCGATGAAAGTAAACAGTTTTAGGAGATTCTTTTGTAAAAAGGCTGTTTTATTTATATCTTGCTGTGCAATAAAACGAATCAATGCTTGGTCAAAACCCAAGGACACAAACAGCACACCAAATATAATGAAGCTTCCAATCAGGTCATAAACGCCCACTGCCTCAATAGGCAAGATTCGTCTAATATAGGCATTAATCAAAACCCCAATCGGAATAGCAATCAGCTTGCCCAATAAAACCCAAAAGCCACCAGATAAAATCCGGTGGCTTAATGTATTTGAACTAAATAGAGCTTTTAGTTGATTAAGCCAATTCACTAGGCTCAATCTTACTATATTGTTTTGCTTAGATGTAGTTACCTGCTCTAAGGTCTGCCATTAGCTTTTCAGCACAGTCTTCAACACTCAAATCTGCTGTATGAACAGTGATTTCAGGGTTGCTTGGGGCTTCGTAGGGTGAGTCGATGCCTGTGAAGTTAGGAATCTCGCCTGAACGAGCTTTTTTGTAAAGCCCTTTAGGGTCACGCTGTTCGCAAATGTCTAGAGGTGTATCTATAAACACTTCTACAAATTCACCTTCACCAACTAGCGCACGTACTGTGTCGCGGTCAGCTTGAAAAGGTGATATGAACGCTGTCATAACTACCAAGCCTGAGTCAACAAAGAGTTTTGCTACTTCACCAATACGGCGAATATTTTCAACACGATCTTCGTCACTAAAGCCTAAGTTTTTATTTAGACCCATGCGGACATTGTCACCATCTAAAAGATAGCTGTGATAGCCTTCTGAAAAAAGCTTCTTTTCTAGTGCATTAGCTACAGTTGATTTACCTGAACCACTAAGACCTGTGAACCAAAGGATGCACGGCTTTTGAGAGCCTTTTTGGGAGGCTCGAGCCTGCTTATCAACCGTCGTTTCATGCCATGTTAAGTTTGTACCTTTTTGCTCTGCCATATCTAAACTCCCTTAACTCTTGTGTGCTTCAATCAAGATAGCTGCAACTTCAGGACGACTAAACTCCATAGGAAGCATTTCACCATTGACGAGCATCTCACGAACTTTTGTTCCAGATAGGAATATTCTATCTTCGGCCGTATGTGGGCAGGTTTTAAATGACATAACGCTGTCACACTTTTTACAGAAGAAGCAATGCTCAAATTTCAAAGGTGTGATTTCAAGCTCATCATCAGAATAGTTATCAAACATTTCCTGTGCTTCGTAGGTACCGTAGTAATCGCCAACACCAGCGTGGTCACGACCTACAATAAAGTGACTGCAGCCATAGTTCTGTCTTGAGATTGCATGGAGCACCGCTTCACGTGGACCTGCATAACGCATAGCTGCTGGGTATGTACCTAAGAAAACACGATCGTTTGGATAGTAGTTTTCCATAAGCACGTTGTAGCACTGCATACGCACTTCTGCTGAAATATCGCCAGCTTTCGTAGCACCAATCAATGGATTGATAAAAAGACCATCTACACCTTCAAGTGCAACCTTAGTTAAGTATTCATGGGCACGGTGGATTGGGTTTCTGGTTTGAAATGCAACTGCAGTTTTCCAACCACGCTTTTCAAATTCTGCACGAACTTGAGTAGGTGTAAAGCCGTACTCAGGGAAGTTATCTGTTGGTAAGTCAGCAATAACTGTGATTGGTCCACCAAGATAAACAGCACCTTCAGCTTTTACAGCAGCTACACCAGGGTGAGCATCTTCAGTTGTTTTATAGAGTTGTTGTGCTTCTTTAGCTTGGTTTGGTTTGTAAATACTAGTGAGAGACATGATTGCTAGCACGCCACCACCATTCGTCAAAGCAATATCTGAACCTTCACTTAGCTCACTAGCAACATCTTCAGATACTTGTAGGGTAATCGGAATACTCCATGCAAGACCATTTGGTAAACGCATCGTATCAACTACAGAGTTATATGTTGCTTCATCAGCAAACCCCTCTAGAGGGCTATAAATGCCTGTTGCTATGCAGATAATATCTGCAAGGTTACGTTCATTTAAGGCTACTTGCTTAAGGGTAGCTGCTTTTTCTTGTAATGACGATTGCTCAGCAACATCTGCGATTCGATTCACAAGTGTGCCACCGTGTGGTGCTATTAGATTACTCATAATCCCTCACTTAATTGTTTTTGTTGGGGTTGGGTGTTTGTAAGTTGAAATAAAAAAATAAGGATTCTCCCTAGTTTACTGAATTTACCGTATACAATTCATTGCTAAGTAGCTAGATGCACAGGTCACACGTCACTTGCGAAAGTGTTTTAAATCACAATTTATGAGGTAGTGTAAATACTAAAGATAATCTTGCCAAGGAATATTACTATTGATAACAAAGTATGGATTGAGCAAGTCATCTTTGTTGTACTGCAAAACTTCGCCCTGCATATTTGTAACGGTTGCACCTGCTTGTTCAGCTACGCAATGTGCTGCAGCCGTATCCCACTCCATGGTAGGACCAAAACGAGGATAGATATGGGCTGCACCTTCTGCTACTAAGCAGAGTTTTAGAGAGCTTCCCTTAGAGACGGCTTCAACAGAAGAATATGCTTGTTCTAGTTTGCTAATAAACGCCACTGTTTCTTCTCCAGCATGTGAGCGACTAGCAACCAATTTAACAGCTTCGCTGCCAGCATAAGGGTTGACTTGAATTTGTTCAGTACCACTCTGAGTCGTTTTAAAAGACCCAACACCTTTTATGCCATGGTAAGTCGTGTTTAAAACTGGTGCGTGAACAACACCCATAATTACAGCACCATCTTCAATCAAAGCAATGTTGACAGTAAATTCACCATTTCTCTTTATGAATTCTTTTGTGCCATCAAGTGGGTCTACTAACCAAAACTGTGACCAACTTTGACGTTCTTCTTTTGAGATGCCTTTTGACTCTTCAGAGAGTACAGGTATATCAGGTGTCAGCTCAGCAAGTCCAGCAATAATCAAATTGTGAGCAGCTAAGTCAGCAGCAGTAAGCGGTGAGCTATCGTCTTTAGATTCAACTTGAAAATCATCTGTACCATATATTTCCAAGATTGCATCGCCAGCTTTTTTTGATATTTCAATAAGTGGGTTCACTAAAGTTTCCAGATTCATTATGTTTTGGAGTCTAACATTGCCTATGTATGTTGAAGAAGGTCAATCAACTAAGCATTTTGGTGTTGATGGTACTTGGTTGAGTACACAACTCAAGGTGAAATTTATAGTAGATGCAGACATTTTGTTAACTAAAAATGCTGTAAACTAGAGCTATAAACGCTTTTTACTGCTCTTAGGTAGTTCTAAAAACGGAGCTGTAAAAAGATATAATACCAATTCCGCTTAATTCCTTCATTTATTCGGGATGAGTTTGACCTTGAACATCTAGTTGTAAAGCGAAATGTGGTTGAGCACCTGACGCTCTAGGCTAGATGATCTATTAAGGATATTTTCGGACTCGGTATAAGCAAAAATAAATCTAATTTATTGTAAAAAGTGAAAGGAAAGTCGTGGCAGACATTAAACTTCCAGAGGTCGGCGAGGGCGTTGAGTCGGGCACTGTCGTAGCTATTCTTGTGAATATTGGCGATAGCGTTGAGGTAGATACACCTCTTTTAGAACTTGAAACTGATAAAGCGGTTGTTGAAGTGCCTTCATCTGTTGCAGGGGTTGTTGAAAGTATTTCGGTAAATGAAGGTGATGAAATTCCAATTGGTCAAACGGTGATGACTATTGGTGAAAGTGCTACCAGTGAAGGTGCTACCAGTGAAAGTGCTGTTGTTTCAGAACCTGATTCGACTAGTACACCTGATGCAGCTATTGCTTCTACTAATACAGATGCAGGTGGCTCTAGTGCAGTATCTAGTGCTGTATCTAGTGCAGTAGTTGATGTAACCTTGCCAGAAGTTGGTGAAGGTGTCGAGACTGGTACAGTTGTGGCTTTACTTGTTTCAGTTGGTGATGTAGTAAAAGCAGATGATCCAATTTTAGAACTAGAAACTGATAAAGCGGTTGTAGAAATGCCAAGCCCACACGCAGGTAAGATAGCAGAAATTCTGGTCGCTGAAGGTGCTGAAGCTGCTATTGGACAAGTCGTTTTGCGTATGGAGACTGGAGCAGTAAGCGGAACTGCTAAGGCAGAGCCTAAAGAAGAAGCAAAATCTGAGGCTGTTGTAGCAGAAGTAGCTGTATCATCTACTGAAAAGCAACTTGTTACCGTAGGTGCTGAAATTTCAAATCGCCAAACCATCCCTGCTGCGCCTTCTGTGAGACGCATGGCAAGAGAGCAAGGCATAGACATTAGTCAGGTTGCTGGTTCTGGCATTATGGGGCGTATTTCTGCACAAGATTTAGCGAATCATGCAAGTGGTGGCGCAAGTATGGGCGCAAGTATGGGTATGGCAGCAGGTACAGCAGGGGCTATGGGAATAGCCTCTGGTACAGGTCGTCCAAATGTTAAACTCCCAGACTTTACTAAATGGGGCGAAGTTGATATTCAACCCATGTCAGGAATCCATAAAGCAACTGCTAGACAGATGGACACTGCATGGTCAAATATTCCTCATGTCACCCATCACGACAAGTGCGACATTACCAACTTTGAAAAGCTTCGTAAGGCTTATGCGAAGCGTGTTGATGCAGATGGTGGTGGGAAACTGACACCGACAGCAATTATTGCAAAAATAGTTGCGTCTGGGCTTGAGAAGTTTCCAAACTTTAATGCAAGTTTAGATATAGATAACCAACAAGTTATTTATAAAAATTACATCAATATGGGTATAGCAGTGGATACACCTCGTGGTTTGGTTGTACCAAACATTCGGAATACTAACCAAAAAAGCATCACTGAAATTTCTGGTGAGTTAAATGCTTTAGCTAGCAAGGCAAGAGAAGGTAAAACCACTATGGATGAAATGCAAGGTGGTACATTTACGATTACAAACCTTGGTGGCATTGGTGGCATTGCGTTTACACCGATTGTGAATTCACCTGAAGTAGCTATTTTAGGTGTAAACCGAGCACAGTGGGAACCTCGTTTAAATGATGACGGTGAATTTGAGCCACGCTTGATGATGACCTTATCGCTCTCTTATGACCACAGAATGATTAATGGTGCAGAAGCAGCACGTTTTACACGTTGGTTGTGCGAGGCGATTGAAGAACCTTTTGTAGTTATGTTGTAAGGGGTCTAGTGCTTTAACAAGTGAAAATCTAAGGGTGAATAATCTGAATTAGCTATAATATTTTGTACCCATAAGCTAATCTCTATGCCCAACCTATCCCCAAAAACTGATAAAGACCTTCATAACCAGACAATAAAAAAAGGAGTGGACTTTTGTGTCCACTCCTAAAAACTAATATTGATAAAGTTAAATCTAGTTGCTAGTCTCAAACAAACTCATATAAGAACCATATCCCTCAGCTTCCAAACTATCTTTTGGAACGAATCGCATAGAAGCAGAGTTCATGCAGTAGCGTAAGCCAGTTGGTGCTGGACCGTCATTGAAAACATGTCCTAGGTGGCTATCGCCGTACTTACTACGAACTTCTGTACGTACCATAAAGAATTTGCGGTCGACATGCTCAGTAATATGGTCAGGCTCTAGTGGCTGCCAGAAACTTGGCCAACCTGTGCCAGACTTGTATTTATGTGTTGAGCTAAAAAGTGGCTCACCAGAGACAATGTCTACATAGATACCATCTTCTTTGTTATCCCAGTATTCGTTTTGAAAAGGTCTTTCAGTACCGTCTTCTTGGGTAACTTTGTACTGAATTGGAGTTAGCATTTGTTGAAGCACTGTTTGTTCTGGTTTTTCAAAGGTTAGCCATGGACCTGTTGCTGTCATGCCAGAATCCATTACTGCATCTGAACTAGTTGAATCAGTCATGGTTTCACCACTCTCTTCACTGCTAGAACTCATCATGTTTGATACATTCACCTGTGAACTTGCATAAAACACGACATCGTTGCTGTTGTTTGAATCTGAGTCGTCCATCATGTCTGGCATATTTTCTGGAAGCTGGTAAACGGTATCGTCACCTTTCCAGGTACGGTTGATAAATTGGTCACGACCAGAGCCAAAGCGGTAGTACTTGTAGCGCGCGGAACTCTTTTTATAGTAATCCTGATGATAATCTTCAGCAGCATAGAAAGGTTTAAACGGTAGGATTTCTGTTGCAATTTCTGAATTGAACTTACCTGAAGCTTCTAGGGCAGCTTTTGAGCCTTCTGCTAACGTTTGCTCCATTTCATTGCTATACCAGATAGCAGATGTGTAGACAAAGCCTCTATCTACAAAAGAACCACTATCATCAGTTGGGTCATGTAAACGCCAGAAAATATCTAGCAGTTCTTGGTAGCTGATTTCATCTGGAATGTAGTGAACCTCAACTGCTTCACGGTGACCTGAGCCTTTAAGGGTTTGATAGGTTGGATTTACAGTTTCGCCACCCATATAGCCAGAAATTACATCGATTATGCCATCATGCTTTTCGTAGTCAGACTCAACACACCAGAAGCAGCCACCTGCAAAATAGGCTTTGTGGACAGCACTGGTTGATGTCATCATAGTATCGCTTGAATCACTGTTATTTTGCGAGATTGCTAATGAAGCAAAGAGTGTAAGTAGGATTAGGCTTACTGTAAAAAGTAGTGTCTGATTGGGTTTATTCGTGATTTTACTTGCGATTTTATTCATCGTTAGTAGCTCCTTATTAGAACTTGTGTAGTAGAACCTGTTTAGTAGAACTTAGTATGTACTTGCTTGTGAAGGATGACTGTAATCTGCCTTAAAAATAGTCTATCCTCACAAGTTCTTACGGATTTAATAGAAGGTATATTGCTAACTTTCTTAGTTGCAGAAACCTTTTTTGCAACTGCTATAAGATTAAAAGAAGGTGTTCACAAGAGTTTCACAAGAATTAACAGATTTGTGAAGACGCAGGTATCTTAGGTTATATATAATTGTGTTAGATCGCTTTATTGGATTTGTAAGCTAAATTTCAAAGCTATAGGAAATAGCTATAGGAAATAGCTATAGGAAATCTGATTAGTAGCTTTTAGAGTGCTATAGTAACCAGAAAGATGTAAATCCAAAATAAAGCCAGAACTTATTCAACCTCCCTCAAACCTAGATGTTTCAAACATCTACCTTTAAGAAATGATACCTATGAATGATGAAAAAAAAACAAGAATCTTAATCGCTGAAGATGACTCGGATATAGGTAAGCTCATCGAAATGCACTTACGTGATGATGGTTATGAAGTTACGTGGACAAAAGATAGTAACAAGGCTCTAGAGCTTGCTCTAGAAAACAGCTTTGAGCTAATTATTCTTGACCTTATGTTACCTGGTATAGGTGGTTTAGAAGTTTGCAAAAATTTGCGAATGCAACAGAACTTCACACTAGTTTTGATGCTAACTGCAAAAAGTAGCGAGATTGACAGGGTTCTGGGTTTAGAGCTCGGTGCTGATGACTACATGACAAAGCCATTTAGCTTACTAGAACTCAAGGCACGGGTTAAAGCGTTGCTAAGACGCAAGGTGCAAATTCAAACGGCAATTAGTGAAGTAACAACTAAGTTGATTGAAGTTGGTCAACTGAGTATAGATTTAGAAAAGCGTGAAGTTCGTATTGCAAATGAAGTCATTAGTTTAACTAGTAAGGAATTTGATTTACTTGTGCAATTTGCACAACATCCAGGTAAGGTTTATAGCCGTAGTGATTTACTCGATTTGGTTTGGGGCTATGGTTACGATGGTTTTGAGCACACAGTGAATTCACACATTAATCGTCTGCGGGCAAAAATCGAACAAGACCCAAATGCACCGCAATATGTTCAAACGGTTTGGGGGGTTGGCTACAAATTTATTAGCTAATCTTCTATATGTTAAAAAGTCTTACCGCTCGTCTCACGTTGGTTCTGATATTGCTCTTTCTGCTTATATCAGTTCTTTTTATTGTACTCAATATATATACCAGCCAGCAGTACCATTTAGGACTTGTACAACGTGCAAACTTGGCACTTGCACCTAGGTTGGTTAGTAATCAACAAATGAAAATTGAGGATGCACTATCTGCTGACATGATTGGCAACCTTGCAAATGACATTGCTTTGACACAGCCTGGCGTTGAGCTTTATGTTTTGGATTTAGAAGGTCGTGTTGTTGGCTCGTCTATTGATAATGCAAAAGTTGTTCGTGAATTTGTGAATATGAAGCCAATTGATGATTACTTTACAGGACATGCTGGTAATTATCCGATTATGGGTGATGACCCCAAGGACTTAAAAAAGAGAAATGTTTTTTCTATATCGCCTATACCTGCTAAAGGGCAGCATGAAGGCTACTTGTATATCCTTTTAAGTGATGAAAATCAGGATATGTTTTCCAATGTAGCTCAGAATAATACTGTAAGGAATTTGAGTATTATAAGTGCTTTAATACTGCTTTGCCTACTACTAAGTCTGGGCTTTCTACTCTATAATGTTTTGACCAAGCGTATAAGTAAATTGAATCGTTCGATGCTTCAATTTGAACAAAACGACTTTCAAACGAGTGCTGTTCCTCTACTCGCTAAAACTAGTCCAAAAGAGCTACAAAGAACCGAGGCAAAAGCAGATGAGCTGCAACAACTGAACTTTGTTTTTGGACGTATGGCAGGGAAAATTGAAGACCAGATTACTGAGTTAAAAAGTGTTGATGAACTCAGACGAGAATTGATTAGTAATGTGTCGCATGATTTACGGACACCGCTTGCGGCTTTGCAAGGCTATTTAGAAACTATGCAAATCAAGTGGGCTGATTTGAGCGATGAAGATGCCCAGAACTATTTGGGGATTGCACAGAAACATACACAGCGACTGAATGCAATGGTTCAAGATTTGTTTGAGTTGTCACGGCTGGATGCGGGGCAGATAGAACCGAGGCTCGAGCCCTTTGCTATGCAAGAACTAAGCCATGACATCATCCAAGGCTTCCAAATCATTGCTCAAAACAAAGGTATTGAGCTACAACTCCAATGTCCAGATAACATCCTGTTTGTCAATGCAGACATTGCACTTATCGAACGTGTTTTAAGCAACTTGCTAGACAACGCTATCCGTCACACACCTGAAGGTGGTCAGGTCACTTTAATTAATGAGTCTGGTCTGAATGGTGTTTACATTGCTGTACAAGATACAGGTGTGGGAATTTCAAAAGAAGATCAAGAGCGAATCTTTGAACGTTTTTATCGTGCCGATCAACGTAAAGGGGATGAGCATAAAGGCGCTGGTTTAGGCTTGGCGATAAGTCAACGTATCGTTGAACTTCACGATAGCTTGTTACAGGTTGATAGTAACAACTATGGAAGCACCTTCTTTTTTGAACTTTCAACTACCTAGTATATATTGCTTAGGGTCTGCCCAAGAATAACTTACTGAAGTAGTACATTTAAACTAAGATTATCTCAATGGAGATAATGCGTATGAGCAAGAAAAAAGCAAAAACGATAGCAGAGCAAGAGAGATTAAAAGCACAAATAAGAATACGTT
>CALGZD010000151.1 GCA_937934635.1 uncultured Deinococcales bacterium | reverse complement strand
GCTGAACCTTTATTGGTAATGACATAAGGCACAGCAATATCATCATGATCTTTAAAGTTTGACTTTTCAAAAAAGCTACTTGCCATACTAAGAGGTGCAAGGATTTCTTGACGGATATATTCATTGAAAGGAATGCCTGTTAGTTGCTGAACAATCAGCCCTAACATAGCGTAGCCTTCATTAAAGTAATGCCACTTTTCGCCAGGTGCGCTTTCTGCCCATTCGTCAGACCCTTTCATAAAAGTCAGGATGTCTTCTGGATCAGCAATTGGCAAGAACGTACCACCGATATTATGTGCATGGCGAATAAGCGCTTCTGAATACGCTAAGGCTGGCAAACCAACGGTATGATTTAGCAAATGACGTACCGTAACTTGTTCACCTTCAGGCTTTATATAAAACGGCAAGAAGTTAGAAACAGGATCATCAAGTTTAAAAAAGTCACGCTCTACCAATTGCATAATGGCAATAGCAGTAAATGACTTGGTGACACTACCAATGCCATAAAGCGTATCTTCGGTAGCTGGCAAGCCATCTTTAAGGTCTCTCTGACCAAATCCTTGTGTGTAAACAACTTCATTTTCTTTAACAACAGCAATGCTCAAGGCTGGTAAATGCGTGGCTGCCATACTCTTAAATATGTAACTTTCTAAACGGTTTATATCCATAGCAAGTCCCTTTCGAGGTTCAAAATACCATCATAGAAGTTTTTCGTCTTTTGAAAAACTTCCAGAAAAACTTTTAAGGGTGCGTCTTAGTACAGTCTTAGTACAATGCCAAAAATGTAGTACTAACTTAACTATGCATCCAACCTATAAGCAGACGCACCAAACATACCTTAAATTTTACAGTATTTTTCCAGAAAAGCCAAGTAGTTATTGGTCATTTTCAAATTTTTATCAACTTTTGATGAATAAGAGAATGTATAATACGCCTTTGAATCACGATAGGCAATAGGCAGATATATATCATAGGCAGGCATAAAGTTCATCCTTCTAGTTTAGCTATAGACTCACCGATACATTACTTGAACAAACATACGACCTAATCGGTCGAACACTCTAAAAACCTTGACAATCAACTGCAGAAGAAGGACAATCCATAAACGATGGAAGGCTTGTTAATAGACGAAATACTTAGGGAAATTGCATCTCTCTTGCCCAGTGAGCGATTGAGTTGGCGCTTCCCTGACCCCTATACTTTTGTCTTGCCACTTGGCAGTGATAATGCTATTTGGTTTTACAACCGTCCACCTCAACCTCGAATTGCACTAGAAAAACAATTCCCAGCAGTCAAAAGTAGTACCACTGGCTTTCAAGATTTACTTGAAGCCAAAGCTGGTGGCAACATCACAACTATCTATCAATACAAATTAGATAGAGCCTTTACCTTAGAATTTGCTGGTGAAGAAGGCTTTGTCAGTACTGACCCTGTTAAGCTTGTTTTCGAACTAACAGGTCGAAATTGCAATATTGTGCTTACGGATATGGATAATAAAATCCTAGGTGCATCACGTGAAATCCATAGTGATGTCAATCGCTTTAGACAAATTCGTTCTGGTCTCACCTATACACCTCCCCCACCTTATGAAAAACTTGACCCAAGAAGTGCAAGTAGTGAGGAATTACATCAGACGTTAAATGGTTCTACGCTTAAAGATATCCGTTCGCATGTTGATGGTATCGGTCCACACCTTGCCAAAACGCTAGCACTAATTGCTGGAATTGCGCCTAATAAAGAGTTAAATACTGACTCTCTTAGCAAAGTTATTCCTGCTATAAAACGTTTAGTAGATGAACCGACCAAAACCATGCAGGAAGCGCTGGCAATGCCAGACATTGATAGCCTCAGGCATCAAGAAGCACTAGATAGTAAACGTATAAAGCTTCGTGAAGCGCTGAAAAAACGTCAAGATTTGGCTAAAAAACGTCTGAATGATATTGCCAAGGCACAAAAAGCAGCAGATAAAGCCGCAGGTATTCGCAATCAAGCAGATGTATTGATGGCTTATCAATACCAAGTGGAAGCAGGAGCAACACAGGCACTGCTGCCTGACTTTGAAGGTAATGAAATAAAAATTCAGTTGGATCCGTTGTTAAGTGCAACTCAGAATGCTGAAACACTGTATGCTCGAGCCAAAAAACGTGTCCGACGTGCCGAGCAAGCCTCACAGCTAAAAGAAGACCTAGAAAAAGAATTATCAGAAGTTTCGGGCGTACTTGAATCCTTAGAAGATACCTCTTTAAAAGAACTTGATAAACTTACAAAGCTTTATGTCAAAGAATCAAAAGCCCAATTTAAAGCAGAACCCTATATAACCTATACTGACCCACTTGGCTATACAGTGCTAGTAGGTCGCAACTCTAAAGGCAACGACCACCTGACTTTTAAAGTAGCCAAAAGCCAAGACATCTGGCTACATGCTCAGGGCTATCCTGGTTCACATGTGATTATCAAAGCACAGAAGAAACAAGTTCCTTTTGAAACTATTCTCTACGCTTCGCAACTTGCAGCAGCTTATTCAAAAGCAGCCCAGTCAGATAACGTGCCTGTAGATTACACACTCAAAAAGAACGTTTGGAAAAATAAAGGCATGCCACCTGGTGCGGTTCATATGAGCCAACAAAAGACTGTGTTTGTAACACCTAGCCGTAGCCCCACAAAATAAAAGAAGCCCCAACTATCATTGAGGCTTCTTTACTCCTTTTATAAATTTAGCTATTGCGATTGATTCGCTTCTACTTCTTCCTCATCTTTATTTCGAGATGACCAACCTTCCATTGCTATCCACGTAGAGTTTTCAGACATCCAGTTGAAGATTGAACTAAAAAACGATTTAAAGGCTGGTATGAAACTTTCAGTAATCCATTCAGATATTGAATCAAAAAGTGAACTCAACATAGTTTATGCAGCAGGGCTTAAACCTTCAGGAGTTGCAGCAGGCTGAATTGTTTGTGCTTTCGCTGGCAAAATTATCCATAAAAGGATGTAAATCAAAGGTCCTACTCCAAAGGTTAGGAAACCCATACCTGCAATCAA
>CALGZD010000150.1 GCA_937934635.1 uncultured Deinococcales bacterium | reverse complement strand
GAAGCTACCCAAGCAGCCTACGAAGAAGAAGCTATTGAAAAATGGGGTGAAGAAACGGTTGCTGAGTCAAACCGAAAGTGGAAAGAATACTCTAAAAATAAGCAAAAGCAGATTTTGGCTGAGGCAGATGAAATCTACACTAAGCTAGCAGAGCATTTAGATGAATCACCAAGTAGCGCAGCAGTGCAAGCGCTGGTTGCACGTTGGCATCAGAATTTAAGATATTTTTATGAACCAAGTCATGATGTGCTTAGGGGCTTGGGAAAGTTGTATACAGAAGACTCAAGATTTCGAGCTTTTTACGAAAAGTTTCATGTGGATTTGCCTGAGTTTTTTGAGAAGGCGATTGAGCACTATGTTGATGAGTTGTAGAAAACATAGTTGAGCTGTTCAGTAAAAAGAAGCCTAAGAATCTTAGGAAAGCCTACAATCCAAGCAAGCACCACATACTAAACTTAAAGTAACGAATCGGACTCTCATTCTAAAGAGTGAAGTAAAGTTGCTAAAACTGTTATTAAATAGCAAGGGTAAGGCATTTTGTTAAGGTGCTTTGATGTAAAGTAATACCAATTCCGTTTATATCCCTAGTTTAGTCTGATTAGTTTAGTCTGATGTCATTTTTATGGAGATATCTAGGTAACTCACAGATTATTAGATATAGATTATTAGGTACAGACTATTAGGTACAGACTATGGTTGAGCAAATGATAGCCCTAACTCATTTGTTTATTACATAATAGTTTCGGACACGGTATAAGAGAGCAAAATCGGTAATACGGAGGTTACATTCGTGGCAATAGTCGAACTGAAAGACGTAACAAAGGTTTATCCGCTTGGAAAGACTGAGGTTCATGCACTTAAAGGTGTGAATTTTGAAATCCATAAGGGTGAATTTGCATCTATCACGGGTCCATCAGGTTCAGGTAAGTCAACTATTCTCAACCTAATTGGCTGTATCGATACACCGTCTGGTGGTAGTGTCGTTATTGATGGTGTGGAAACAGGTGGTTTAAAAGATAAAGCTCTTACTAGGCTTAGACACAAATCACTTGGTTTCATTTTCCAGTCTTTTAACCTTATCCCTGTACTAAATGTCTACGAAAATGTTGAATTTCCTGTATTGCTCGGTAAACGTAGTCGGGGTAAAAAAGAACAAGCAGAGTGGATTGACTATCTGATTGATGCAGTCGGCTTAGGCGATAGACGTACTCACAAATCAAATGAGCTTTCTGGTGGTCAGCGTCAGCGTGTGGCTATTGCAAGAGCATTGGTAACCAAACCAAGCATTGTCATGGCAGATGAGCCAACAGCAAACCTTGATTCTTCAACCAGTGAAGCAATCATGGACCTTATGCGCCAGATGAACCGTGAACTAGAGACTACCTTTATCTTTAGTACGCACGATCCTGATGTAGTAAAAATTGCCGACCATGTTATCAAACTGCAAGATGGTGTCGTTATCGATGACTTTAATGTAGATACTAACTCAGGTGGTGCATCAGTTGGTCATGTTCAACAAGAAACGGTAGGAGCTGGCGCATGATTCTCCTTAAGATTGCCTTTCGCAATCTACGTGAGCATAAAATCAAAACGCTAATTATTGGCAGTTTGATTGCTTTAGGCATTGCATTCTTGGTCGTTGGTAACTCTGTTATTCAAACTGTTACCAGAGGTATGGAACAAACCTATACTGATAACTTCACTAGTGACATCATTTTTCGTAACACTAGTGATGACTCTGTTGTTTTTATTGGTGGTTTTGGAGGGCGAATACCTGCGCTTGAAAATATTGAAGAAATAGAAGCCCAACTTGCAGAACATGAAGCAGTTGAGATATATACACCAATGCTCACTGGTGCGGGTACAATCAGCCAAAATGATGAAATCCTTTCGTTTTCTTTGTTTTGGTCAGTCAAAACAGATGAATATCGTGCAATGTTTGCAGATAGCTTTACTTTACTTGAAGGTGAAGACCTTCAAGAAGGTGAACGTGGCATTGTTATTTCTAAAGCTGTGATTGATGATGTTTTGAAAGAAGAAGATATTGAACTTAAAATTGGTGATGTTATTCAGCTAGCAAGTGTGAATGATATTACGGGTGCAAAAATTCGTGAAGTACCGATTATTGGTATTGGTGAATATAAAAATACTGCTGGTGCGCTTGAAAGAATTTCTTTTGTAGATGCTAGTACACTTCGTTCTTTGAATGGTTTAACTGCATTTAAAGCTTCGGACACCGAAGTTGTTGAAGAAGCGCCAGAAGAAGATATTTCTGAAGATTCATTATTTGGAGAGTCCAGTAGTTTAGAAGCTGGTCTTGAGGATGATCTCTTCGGGGGAGATTTGGTGGCAGATGCTGAGGGGGGCTCGAGCCTAGACTTCGATAACATCTTAGGTGATGTCTCGGTCAGAGAACAATTTTTAGCCTTAGACAACAACGCTTGGCACTTTATGCTCGTAAAGCTTAAAGACGGCTTTTCCACTAACAGAGTCAAAAAAGAGTTCGAAGCATCAACACCACTTATTGCAGAAAATGCGGTCGTGGAAAACTGGAAATTTGGTGCAGGTTTCTTCGCAGGTCTTGCTAGTGCTTTTGCAATTATTCTAAACATTCTTATTGCAGTTGTAGCGCTAGTCGCTATTATCATCATCATGAATACTTTGGTCATTTCAGTCACCGAACGATTTGGTGAAATTGGCACTGTAAGGGCAATCGGTGGTCAACGTGGTTTTGTTCGCTCTATGATTACCCTTGAAGTTCTTATGATAACTATAGTTTTTGGCATCATTGGTATTTTGGTAGGTGTTGCTATTGTTGCTTTATTTAACAATCTTGGTATCACAGCACCTAACGATTTTCTTGAGATTTTCTTTGGTGGTCCAGTTCTAAAACCTACATTATCGTCTATATCTATAGTCATTTCATTTGCTGTCATGATTATTATTGGTTTGGTTGCTAGTTTATACCCTGTTTCGGTTGCACTTGGCATCTCGCCAGTAAAAGCGATGCAAGGAAATTAAGAGGAGAATTATGCAATCATTTCGAATCGCTTATAAAAATGTCATGAGGAATTTTAGACGAAGCCTTTTGCTAGGCAGTGCTATTGCATTTGGTTTTTTTATCCTCACTTTGATTAATGGGTTTACAGGTGGTCTTAGTACAAATATTAGAGATAACTTCTCAGGTATTCTTGGTGGGCACATGTATATTGCTGGTACGGAGGTCAGCGATAGAAGTACCGAAATCGATGTTATCCGCAATAGTGACACGATTAAAGAAGCAGTTAAAAGTATTGAAGGTGAGGTTTTATCGGCAAATTTCAGAACCTTTGCGAATGCATTACTTATTGGAAATCGTAATCAGGAAGATGTCTTACTTACAGGTGTAGATGTTGATATTGAAACAGCTTTCCTAACGAGCCTTCAGTTTGTAGAAGGTGGTGCTGAAATATTTGCCAGTAATCCAAATGCAGTCATCTTGCCTGAAGATACTGTAGAAGAATTGGGTGTAGAAGTAGGCGAAACAATTATTGTCAGGGCAGAGACAATTAACGGTCAGGTTAATGTAGATGACTTAGTTATTGCTGGAAGTGTTAAAAGCAATTTGGCATTTTTAGCCTCTGCCTACACACACATCGATAAACTCAATACCTTACTAGACATGAATGCAGGTGAATTCCAGAGTTATAATATTTACCTTAAAGATGTTAAAAAAGTTGGTGAAGTCACTGACACGCTGTACGCCGAACTTGCAAAGCTTGGTACAGTTGTTCCAAAAGAAGGTGAAGATGAAGGTGGTATTTTTGGACCACCGCCATCTAACACTATAGATGAAGAAGATCGTTGGGAAGGTACGAAGTACGACGTTCAAAACGTAGACGACATACTTTCATTCCTGAATAATGCACTCAGTGCTGCAGATCAAATTGCACTCGGAATCTTTGTAATCATATTGATAATCATCATGGTTGGATTGATGAATTCTTACCGTATGGTTATGTTAGAACGTACAAAGGAAATCGGCACCATGCGTGCTATGGGTGTGCAAAAAGCAGCGATTCGCAACATTTTTATTTGGGAAGCACTTTTTGTAGCGCTTGTTGGTGCAGTCATTGGTTTAGTTCTTGCTCTTCTGGTTATGTTTGGACTCGGTACGATTGATCTTAATCAGTATGAAGACTGGACCTTTTTCTTAAATAAAGGCAAACTGTTTTTCTCTAACTCAATTCCGAGGATTTCAGTCAACATACTTTTGCTTTGCATCATGAGTGTGTTAGCTGTATTGGTCCCTGCAAGGGCTGCTGCGAATTTAGAGCCTGCGGAAGCATTAAGGTCTTAAAAGCGGAATCCCCCTCAGCTTGGAAAAAGGGGGAAGCTTTGATTCTTTACAAATATGTTTTTAGTCCTCCTCTTTTCTAAAGGGGAGCTAGATTCATCTTTGAGAATTATTAGAACTCACTACTCAGAATCGCAATCCACCCCTCAGTCAGCTCACGAATTTTCTCGTATAACTAAGCTATAAGGAGTACTTTTTATGAAACAAAAACTCATATCTATATTTTTAACCTTTACTGTTCTAATAAGTTTTAGCGCTCTGGCTCAAGAACCAGATTTTCAAGCTATGCTTCAAACCATTGATGAACGTAGTAATTTTACAGATGATTTGGCAATGAACCTTCTCATTGAAAGCAGTGATCCCGTGGATGGCGATGAAACGCTTCAAGTGCAGATGTTCCGTAGAGACACTGATGATCTTTTCTTGCTGTTAATTCAAAAACCTGAAACACAGCTTGGTCAAGGCTATCTACGTGTTGATGAAAGTTTGTGGTTCTATGACCCTGAAAGTAGGCAGTTTCAGTTCACCTCTTTGGCAGAGAGCTTTGAGGGTAGTGATGCTAGGAACTCTGATTGGGAGGCCTCGAGCCTTGCTGAAGATTACAAGGTAATGTCTAGTACAGAAGGTACACTTGGGAAATTTGATGTTTGGGAACTTGAATTAGAAGCAGTTCATGACGAGGTTACCTACCCATTCATGACAATATCTGTCACAAAAGATAACAGCCTTGTACTAAAGGCTCAGGAGTACAGTCTCACTAAGCGTTTGCTAAGAACTTCTTACTTCCCAAGCTATGCTAAAGCAGGCGATAACTTCATTGCCGATAAAGCAATCTATATTGATGAACTCGTTGAAGGTGCAAAAACTACAGTCACTTTTTCAGATTTATCAGTTTCTGACATTCCAGATAATGTATTCACCAAGGCCTATGTTGAGCGTGTCAACAGATAATGAAACTTAATAAAAGTTTTTTACTCGTCCTACTTTTAGGTACTGCTGCTCTAGCAGTACCTAGTTTTTCATTTGCTCAAGACGATAACAGCGCACTTGAAGACAGCCTATTTGGTGCCAGTGATGATAGTAGTGATGAAGGCGAGGATAATTCAAGTGTAGATGAAGACGCACTTTTTGGTGGTAGTGATAATAATGGTAGCTCAACTGATGAGGATGCCCTCTTTGGTGGAAGTGATTCGTCAGGTAGTGAAGATGATTTGTTCGGTGGAAGTAGTGGGCTAGTTTCTGAAATTAGCGCAACTGACGTTGTTGCATCTGATGAGCTTCTAACGAATGAAACTGTAGACATTGGTGGACGAATCAGTAGCTCTGTAAAGCTTACTTACGACCCTGATGCAGAGAATGCTGAAGATGCTTTCAAGAGTGGTCTTGATAATCTTGGCGCTCGCATATTCCTAGATGCCAGACCAAGTACAGATTTACGAGGTTTTATCAAAGGCGATATTGATTATGATACTGACGATGGCTTGAGCTATGACTTGCGTGAAATGTTCATCGATACTGATATCAATAACCAAGTTTTCATACGTGCTGGTAAGCAAACGATTAACTGGGGTGTAGGACGTTTCTTTAGTCCAGCTAATCTAATAAATATCGAAACGATTGATCCAGAAAATCCAGATGCTGAACTAGCAGGACCAGTTGCTGCTAAAGTACAGTACCCAATTGGAAATAATAACCTTACTGGTTATGCCCTAGTAGATGATATTGAAAATGGCAACCCGATTGCACTGGCTTCTCGCTATGAATTTTTGGCTGGTGGAAGTGAGTACACCGTGGGCGGTGTCTATCAGTTTGATAATCCTTGGTCGCTTATGAGCACAGTATCAACCAATATTGGTGATGTTGCAGTTTTTGCTGAAGCAGTGTTGGAAGGCAATGTCAATAAGAAATTTCTTGTTCTTGACGATACTTCACTACTTGGTGTGAGCGCACGTACATCTGATGATTTATACTTTTCTAGTACCATTGGTGCAAGCTATAACTATAGCAATGACGAAAGCGATTTTTCCATCTTTGCTTTTGGACAATACTACTTTAATGGTTTAGGTTACGCTGACATAAGCATCGCTAAAGATTATCAACAAGCCATTGGTGCATTGCTAGCACAAGGTCAAATTTCTGTTGCAGATTTATTTAACCGTGGTCAACACTATGGCGCTTTGAGCATAAGCTCACCAGATTTCTTAAAGAGTAAACTTACCCCTTCTATATTTTGGATTGGTAATTTGAATGATGCTTCGGGCAGAATCAATCTAGGGCTGAGCTATAGGGGTATAGATAATATTACACCAAGTTTTTCTTATAGCTATGGTTACGGCGATACTGGAACAGAATATAGTCCTTTTGGTGCAGATCAGAGTATGTCTTTGAGTGTGTCGCTAGGTGTGAATTTTTAAAGTGTAAATTTTTAAAAACTTAACTTGTTCAGCTCCACAAAAAGTTAGAGGTTGCCGAAAAAGGCAACCTCTTTTTATTTTAGAATATAAACCTGTAGTTTACAAACCGACGCCTGCAGTGCCAGTTAACTGTGTGATTTCATATTCGAAAGTGACTTCATTGCCGCTGTTAGCAGTTGCCTCGATGCCTATGGCATTACCTGTAATTTTTAATCCATAGCGAATATTATTATCGGCTAAGACTGTTGCCACCAATGGATTTTCCACACGGAGCTGTCCAGTTAGTGTATCGCCAGTGATGTCTACTTCAACTGATTTTGCAAGGTTTGAAGCTTGATAAAGATTTGTTTCTGAAGAACTTGCCAGATAAAGTTCTACGGTTGCAGTACCTTTTAGGATAGCTGGTGAACTTTGTTTGAGTGTTGCAGCATAGTTTAAGGTTAGGCTATTTACTTTAGCAACACCTGTGTCTATATTTGCAATTGAGAGAACTTCCCCATTATCAGCATTTGGGAAATGTTCATTAACAGCTACTTTGAGATTTGTGATTTTCAAACTTTGAACATCATAGCTAAGCCCAACTGTTTCAGAATTGAGAGCATTGATAGTTCCTTTAAGAGAGAAGCCTAAGCGCAATTTTCTATTATTGAGTGCTTGCACTTGCTCAGCTTTTAAATTAAAAGTCGTATCTATCGTTTGACTATCATTTATAAAATTAACGGCTATAGGTGCGCCAAGTGTATTAGCTGAATCGGTAATAGAGCTAGTATTGGCAGGAGCTAGGTAAGCTTGAAGTAAAGCCCCATTAGTATCGTAACTGCCAATTTTACTTAGCAAAACTTTATAGCTTATGCCAACACTAACAAGCTTTGATTGAAGTTCATCACGACCAGTTAAATCAATAACAGGATTGGCACCATCTAGGTCGATATTGTCTAAAG
>CALGZD010000149.1 GCA_937934635.1 uncultured Deinococcales bacterium | reverse complement strand
GCCGACTCAAACTGCTCTAACTCACAAACGCCACAACTCACAACCAAGCTTTCGTCCATATCAAACTCGGTAGCCTCTGTAATCTCCGTAGTCTCTATGTCAAAAAAACGCACATCAGCATCAGGAGCAAGTGAAAGTCTTCGTGCTAGTTTCATACGTAAACGTTCAGCTAAGTCATAAGCTGCATCAAATTTGGTGTGTGGTAAGACACATATAAAAGAGCCACCTGATTCATAAGCGCCAAAAACATCTGTTTCTCGTATCGAACTTTTGGCAATACTCTGAACTATCTCTAAAAAGTCAGCTCTTTTTTGATTATGTTCAATATCTAAAATTAGTAAGCTAACAGGAAAGCTATAACGCTCCGATTTAGCAATGTCACGTTCTAAAAGCTCGAGCACAGACGCGTAGCTCAAAAAGCCAGTAGTAGAACCCTGTACATCGTCCAGCAAAACAAATTGCTTCAAAAAAGTTTTAAGTCTATCAAAAGGATTCACAGTAACACCTATACCCCACCTAAACACTTACGACCCACACCCTAAACTTACCAAAATCAACTGTTCTAGAATTTAATCTACAAACTCTAGTAAAGCAAGACAGAATTAAAGCAAGACAGAATTTTTTTTACAGTGCTGACAGTGCTGTAAGAAAGCTGTCAAGGCAAAAGTTAAAAAGTCAGTCTCCATAATAATTCTGTTATCTTTCAACCTGCCATCTTCTAAGCTGTCATCTTGCAACAAGCGACTTCACCAGTTATACACAGAAGTTATGCACATATACACAAGGGAAAGCTAAATTCACTTACACTATTTTCTCAAGTAAGACACTTTAGGCACTAAACTTACTACACTTGACTTCAAATATTAACGAAGTCTATTTAAGTTCTTAACGGCACAACCATCGCCAAATAGTTTGGGTCACGAGTGCTTGCTATTAAGCTTGGACTAGTCGTACCAGAAAAACTAAGTCGCACTTCACCTTGAACAGGTTTTAGGGCATCTTCTAAATACTTTGAATTATAGGCTAAAGCTATTTCTGACTCTGAACCTTCTTGTGACACTTCAATTGCTTCTTGCGAACGTCCATAACCACCCTCAGCCGTAATTTGCAAACTTCCATTTTGAATAAAAAAGTCAACACGGTTATTCGTCGTTTTATCCGCCATAACCGCAACACGACTCACAGACTCTAAAAGCTGCTTGCTATCTAGGGTAATGCTCACAACAGACTGTTCAGGAATGACTCGGCTGTAATCTGGAAAGTCACCTTCCATCAGTTTGACATTAAGCTGATAGTGCCCACTTTGCACAGATAGCTGACTTGGTCTATCGGCAGGGGTAAGTTGCAACTTGGCATCGTCATCAGTCAAGATTTTGGAGAGTTCCTCAACACTACGTGCAGGAATAACCATATCGCCTTCAAGCCCTGTGCTTTCACTACTGTGGTAGTAAGCCAAACGAAATCCATCTGTTGCGATTGCTCTGGTGTGGTTATCTTTCAGCTCTAGCTTCACACCACGAAAGATGGCTTGGTATTCAGCAATTGCAGCTGCATAACGAACATGGTTAAAGGCATTGGCTAAGTCTGAACCTTTAATCGATCCTGAATAAGCATCTGGAAATTCAAATTGAGACAGTGCATCACTGTCCGAAAGCTGCAACTTTGTTGCATAGCTACCTGAGCGAATGTCTACTTCACGCTCTTCGAAGTTTAGTTCTACAAGTTCACCAGGTAGTGATTTCACAACTTGAGCAAAAACACTTGCAGGGAGTGCAAACTTACCTGAACCTTCTATATCTGCTGTTAGCCTTGCTTTAACATCTATATCCATGTTGCTACCCGAAAGACTCAAGACATCATCTTGAGCTTCCAAACCTAAAAGACTCAAACTTGGGTTACTGCTTTTATTTGGAATGATTCTTTCTGCGTGTCCTAAAACATCATTTAAATACTTTTTAGGAAGTTGAACTCTCATAAAACTTTCCTTTCGTGTGTGCTGTTAATAGTAAAAAAAATTTATATTAAAAGAAATAACACTAATAGTAGGGGGTGTGAATTATGTGCATAAATGCCCGATATTACGTCTCTGACAAGATTCTGACAGTTTTTAGGTGTGGATAAGCATGTGGATAAATAGCACTTTCTTGTGGATAACCCATTGAATTATCCACAGTTATCCACAGAGGGGGTTATCCCCAGATTTGTCCACAGGTTATAGGCATAGTTTTCCACATCCAAAATCGGAGTTTTACGCAGGGTTGTCCACAGCATTTTGTGAGCGTTAAGTGTGTTATATGAGTGAATGTCGTTATTTGAGAATTGAGTAAAGGCTGTCTTCATAATGAATAATCCAGTCATATTTCCGTGATTTTTAGCGCACACTTTAGTGTCAATTTATACCGAAGTGCAACATAAATATCATAATTACAAACATAGTCAAGCTTGTAATTTATATAGTCAAGCTTGTAATTTAAATGCCCTTCGGTTCTAATGTCAATGTATTCAATGTATTCAATGTATTCAAAACGTATTTAACGTATTCGCTGGTGGAGTACCACCTTCTTCTTTCAGTTTAGTTTTACTGCACTGCTATTTCCTAAATATCACTAAAAATGTTGAAAAACGCTAACGCTATTTTTTAGGTGTTTTTAGATATTTTTAGGTACTTTTAGATATAGCGTGTAAATCTTACAGTTAGTATATCAGGTTCTTAGGTAGACAATCAGTTAGATTTCTGGAGTATTGGACCGACATCAACAAGCTGCCTATTTGACTTTATTGATTGTGATTTTTAACTGTTTGAAAGATGATTTTGGATTTGTCTTTTGAGTCTGAACAGAATGCCATCCATTCCTCTTAAACGAAGTGGGGAAATGAGTTCAGCTAGCTTCATGTCTATATAGAAGTCGTTTGGTAAGTCCAAGATTTCTTGTGCAGGAAGACCATTTAAACCTTCGTATAGTATGCCTGCAAAACCACGAGTAGTTGGTGCTTCTGCTGGCGCATCAAAAAAAAGGCTGATGTTATTATCACTATCAAATTCCGTGCTTAGAAAAAAAGGTGTTTGACACTCTTCGACTCGTTCGAGGTTTTCTCGGTTCTGTAGTCGCTCTGGTAGGTCAGGTACTTTTTTCGAGTGTTCTAGCAGGAGCTCGAGCCGCATGGATTTTGGTGCCATTTTGTATATTGCAATGATTTTTCCTAGTTGCTGAGGAATAGTACTTGATGTTTTATTAGGTGTTGCCATGTTCTTAAGATAAGATAATAAAGCCTAAATGTATAGAAGTTTGTCACAACTTTGTCATGAATTATGAACCTTTTATAAAAGCAAATTTTAATTCTGGGAATCCTTTGGGAATGTCAGATATTTATACTGT
>CALGZD010000148.1 GCA_937934635.1 uncultured Deinococcales bacterium | reverse complement strand
AACACTAGTTCAAGAACTTCAAGAAGGTGCAGAAGGGCATTTACGTATTACAGCAAGTATGACCATTGCACTGTATTTATTACCAAAACTACTTACGCAGTTTCACGAAAGCTATCCAAAGTTAGACATCAATCTACTCACGCAGAACACCAAAGATGCGGTTGCACTCATGCGAACAGGTGAGGCAGATATTGCCTTTATAGAAGGACCTGTAAAAACGCCGAATTTTGAACGAAGCATCATTGGTTACGATGAGATTGTACTTACGCTCCAACCTTCACACTCTCTTGCAGGGCAAAGCCTTGTCACTGCTCAAGACCTTGATAACTTGCCAACGATTCGGCGTGAGATTGGTTCAGGTACACGTGCAGTTGTAGATAATGCTCTCAAAGACCTAGATGTACAGCTTGAAACTTCACTCGTTGCTACTGGTGTCGATACAGTAAAAGAAGCTGTGCTTCAGGGCTATGGTGCTGCATTTCTTTCAAAGCTAGCTGTACAGCGTGAATGTGATTCTGGTTTGCTTGTTGCTTTACCTATTGAGGCGGAAGGGTTCAAAAGACCGTTTAGTATGTTGCATCCTGAGCTCGAGCTGTGTTCACAGCTTTTGAGGCAGTTTGTGGAATTTACAAAACAACAAATGAAAACTTAATGTTTTGAGTGATTTTTAAATGAAGTTGGTTTTTAGGATTTATAGGGAATGTATGGCAGACAGGTAGATATACAGATATACGCTAATAGTTAGCAAGAAATCAAAAAGCATCTTTGGACTTAGACCGAACTATTAAGATTCCTTCACCTAAATTAAGAATTTGGAAAGAAATCGTAAGATATATTATCTATGCTACACCGGACTCAAAGAAAGATGGTTGATGAGTCGGATCAATCAACCACTTTCTTTTTTTATTTTTTCAAACATCCACACACAATTTAAAAAGCTCTTTTGCCTCGTACAAATGTTGCGATGGGCCAACCTTTTAGTGCTAAGCCTTCCCAAGGGCTGAACTTTGCTTTGCTCTTAAATTGTGAAGCATCTACTGGCTTTTCATTGTTGACATCAATCACGACTATGTCGGCAGCTTGTCCAGTTGCTAAGCTTGGTGCTTGCCAGCCCATCACATCAGCAGCTTTTGATTGGTACAAGGCTAGTAGGTCATTTAGGCTCATTTCGCCATTATCAACTAAGCTTGTGTAGCAAAGCGGAAAAGATACTTCTATGTTAGCGATGCCAAACGGTGCATTGAGCATGTCTTGGTCTTTTTCTGCTCTTGTGTGTGGCGCATGGTCAGTACCGATGTTGTCAACAACACCACGTTTTACTGCATTACGAAGATAGAGTCTATCTGATTCTGTACGTAAAGGTGGTGCTACTTTGCAGATAGGATCAAAGTTGCTGAGTACCTCATCAGTGAGTGTTAGATGATTTGGTGTAACTTCTGCGGTAACAGGTGCGCCTTGTTCTTTAAACCACTCAACTACTTTCATGCCACGCTCTGTTGTGATGTGTGCAATGTGGACTCGAGCCCCAGTCATCAGTGCTAGTTCACAATCTCTAAAAATCATGATTGACTCAGCCTCAACAGGATTACCTGGCAGACCTAATCTCTGCGATACAACGCCTTCATTCATAACACCACTTTTTCGCAGTGTTGGTTCTTCGGAATGCGTTTGTATAACTAAGCCTAGCTCCGCAGCATACTCACAAGCACGGCGCATAAGGTGACTATCGACCACAGGAATACCATCATCAGTAATCATGACTGCACCTGCATCTTTCAAGGCTGCAAAATCTGTTAACTCTTCACCTTTTAAAGCTTTGCTGAGCGTGGCAGCAGGACGTAAGCGCGCCTGACCAATAGCCTCAGCTTTCGCAATGAGTGAGGCGACCACGTCAGGGTCATCTACTGGTGGACTAGTGTTTGCCATAGAGATAACCGTTCCATAGCCACCTGTTGCTGCTGCACTCAAACCACTTTGTAAATCTTCTTTAGCTTCTTGTCCAGGTTCACGAAGGTGCGCATGTAAGTCAATCAATGCAGGTGTAACAATATTTCCTTCAGCATCAAAAGTTTCATCAACGTCACCACCTAAATCACGTCCTTCTACTACGCCATCTTTCAGGTATAAATCTGCTTTTTCTTCTTGACCGTCATCAACCAAAATACCGTTTTTGATACAAATACGCATACTTTTCTCCAGTATCTGTTATTCCCCCCTCTTATTAAGGGGGGCTAGGGAGGATTTTGCCTTTAAAACCGAATCCCTCTAAATCTTCCTTTAAAAAAGGGAGACTTATGTTTAGTCTTTATTCCCCACTTTCTCAAAGGGGGGCTAGGGGGGATTTAGCCTTTACCCACTAATAAACTATAAAAAACAGCCATCCTCACAGGCACACCATTCGCAACCTGTTTTTCAATGACACTTCTTTCACCATCAGCTAGCTCGCTGCTGATTTCAACTTCACGGTTCATAGGACCAGGGTGCATGATGATGCAGTCATCATGTGCAAGTTTTATGACTTCATCGTTTACTTGATAGCGCTCACTGTATTCCTGCAAAGAAGGTAATAACCCACCTGTCATACGTTCTTGCTGCATTCGTAGCGCCATAACTGCATGTGCGCCCTCAACAGCTTCGTTAACAGAATTAGTTAATGTGACGTTTTCTTGCTCTAGCTCATCTGGTAGTAACATACGTGGTCCACAGAGTGCTACCTCTGCGCCTAAAGTTGTCCAAATCTTGATATTGCTACGAGCAACTCTCGAATGCAATATATCTCCAACGATGGCAATCTTTTTACCTTCAAAACCATTAGAATCGGTAAAATTATTGAATGCTTGTCTAAATGTGTAAGCATCGAGCAAGGCTTGTGTTGGGTGAGCACGTCTGCCATCGCCAGCATTGATGATGCTTGCATCTGTCCAACGTGTGAGTTGGTAGGGCACACCAGAAGAGACATGGCGCACAACGTAAGCATCAACTTGCATTGCGTTGATAGTCAGGATTGTATCCTTGATACTTTCACCTTTTGTAAGCGAGGAGCTACCCGCAGCGAAGCTGACGACATCAGCACTTTGTGCTCTGGCTGCTCGTTCAAAAGACAATTTTGTTCTGGTCGAATTTTCAAAAAATAACGTTGCAATGGTTTTACCCTGCAACGCTGGTACTTTTTTAATCGTTCGTTTCATGACATCTGCCATAGCATCTGTCGTTTCAAAAAATTGCAGGAGCTCTTTTTTGGTCCAGTCTTGCAAGTCTAATAAATGCTTATGTTTTAAAGGTTGCGTAGCAGTGTTAGTAGCAGTGTTACTTGTAGGTGTCAAAGATTCAGTAGCTGTCATTATGCACCTAGCCCTAACTCGTAAAGGTCAACACTGTCCTCTCCATCGACTGATTCCAGTTTAACTTTCACCACCTCTTGTTTACTTGTTGGCAAGTTCTTGCCTACGTAATCTGCACGTATAGGCAATTCTCTGTGCCCTCTATCAATCAAAACTGCAAGTTGAATAATCGATGGACGACCAATATCTACTAAAGCGTCTAAAGCAGCACGAGATGTACGCCCTGTATAAAGAACGTCATCACAAAGGACAATGTTCATTTTGTTGATGTCAAAAGGAACTTCGGTTTTGCGAACAATAGGCTGTACGCTGATTTCGGAGAGATCATCTCTGTAAAGTGTTATGTCCAATTTGCCGATAGCAGGCTCTTGACTTTCAAAAGTACCGATGAGCTTGGCTAGACGAGTGGCAATTGGAACACCTCTGGTATGTACACCTACCATGGCTAAGTTATCTGCACCTTTGTTGCGTTCAATGATTTCATGGGCGATGCGCGTAAGAGCACGTTGCATTTCTTGCTCAGTCATGATGCTTGCTTTATGTACTAGTGACGGTTTGCGAGTCATGAAGTTTTGCCTCTAGTCGCAAAGCTTTTTGATAAAAAACTACAACTAAAAAAAAGACCGCTCCCAACTTTTGGGACGGCGCTAGTAACTGTAACAAACCTTATGTTTGCTCTTCGTAACATGTTTGCTCCTTCTCAGCCTCTCTGGACTGTTTTAAAGGTCTTTCGTAATTAAGTTTAAATTGACCGTCTTTTGAGGTCAAGAGCATAAACCCATGGTTTGTTTTCAGTAGGTTTTTCAGTAGGTTTTTCAGTGGGTCTTTCAGTAGTACCTTTTAGTTTAGTGTGCCTTTCTATTTAAATGCTTGTTCGACTAACAGCACTAGTGCTTTAACAAGTGAAAATCTAAGGGTGAATAATCTGAATTTACCATCTACTTACTCAATGCTTTGTCTATGCAAACATCGGACTAATTTGAGCCCTGTGTGCTACAGGTTTGTTACGGGTTTGTTACAGTGGGTCTTTATACCTTTAGCTATATAAGCTGAGAAAAAACGTTAGTCTTTTCAACAAAAGATTCATGAAGCATGATCTAAGTTTCTTGTAAGAGTTTGTTACGTAATGTATTAACGAGAAATGGTTAAGTAATAAGTACTTAATCATACTTACTGCTAACGAAATCGTCATCACTATATGAAGACTTCATATAAAAAATTCGAATTATCGTTAGCAAATTTAATGTTGGGGGCAACATTTATGAATTGGTTGGTTGAACAATATCGTAAGGGTAATAGATTCAAACTAGTTATCTTTACGGGGTTCATCTTAGTAGTTTTATCGGGCTGTAGTAGCATAGAGGATATAACTCCTGCTGCAACTACAGATATGCCAAAGTCTTCTCATATCATCACAGTTATTCCACAGGCAGGTGATTCAACTGAGTCACTAGCTGAAGAATATGGTGGGGAAGTTATTGCCTTTAAAGAGGGCGAACTTGCAATCATTGGTATCAGCATCGAGGGTAATGAGCAGCAACTTTCGCTTTTATCTACAGCAGGTAATGTCGAAGAAAATACGAACGCTTTTAGCATAAGCTCTGAGTCAGGCGTTGACTCTGCTTCTGCAGGTCTTTGGGCAGGCGGCGGTCTTTGGGCAGGCGGTGGTCTTTGGGCAGGCGGCGGTCTCTGGGCAGGCGGCGAGTTTAGTTGGATGCCTGAGAATACGGAAACTTGGAATCAGATTGGCTTAAACTCAGCACACACGCAAACTCATAACTTTGGTCACGGTTCGATTGTTGCAGTTATCGATACTGGAGTAGACTACACACACCCTGCACTTTCTGATGCAGTGCTATCAGGTTGGGACTTCTATGATAATGATACCGACCCTTTTGATGAAGGCATTCTCTTTGAAGACAGAGGTACAGGTCATGGGACTCACATTGCTGGGATTGTTCGCCAGATTGCTCCGGGAGCCATGATTTTACCTATCAGAATCCTAGGACCTGATGGCACAGGTACTGTTGCTGATCTTGCTAGTGCGATTTTGTGGGCTGAGGAACAAGGCGCAGATGTTATCAATCTTAGTTTAGGAAGTTCTAAGTTCTCATCTGCTGTTGACTCAGCACTTAGTTATGTTACTCGTAGAGGTGTGATGGTTACTGCTTCAGCAGGAAACAGTGGGGATAGCAATGTGACTTATCCAGCATCTTACATGAATAGAAGAAATGGACAGATTAGTGTCACTAGTGTTGATGCTAATGATATAAAATCTAGTTTTGGGAACTACTCCTATGCAGTTGAAATGAATGCACCTGGTGAGTTGGTTTTTGGTCCTGCTCCAGGAAATTTAAAAGTAGCATGGTCTGGAACATCAATGGCGGCACCAATGGTTGCAGGTGCTTTGGCTTTAGGGAAGGGTGATAGTCCAGATATCGACCAGACGTTAACGAGCGCACTTTATTATGCGACTTTTGACAATAAGTATTTAGATGGTAACTCAGAATATTTAGGGCGTTTTGATAAGAGTAAAATTGGTAAAGGTCGTTTAGACGTTGATAATTTTTATGCTAGCCTGAATCTTTCGAGTACAGACTCAACAAGTGATGATGATTAACAACTAACACAAATAGCTATATGTATTGCATTTATATATCGAGTGACTAACCATCACTCGGTATATAAATTTTTTTTGACTTAATAACTGGGATTAGGAATACATGTAATACCGAAGTGAATCATAAATGTCATAATCCCAGTCAATACACAAGGTTTTCAAGCCTTTATCCTTCGGTTATTTCGCAATCTTTGCGACTATATCTTTATGACATTCATCTTTCAGTTTAGTATAAGAATCGTTATTGTATAAAAAAATATCTTCTTATTTCTGAGTTCGAAATGAAAGAGTAATCCTTCGTTAACGTTGGAGATATAATATTCAAATATCTCTAGCGTTTTTACTTTGTTAGGGAGTTGTCATCTTTAAATTCCCTACACTAGATCAAATAGGCAAATCAGTATTTTGGGAAAATGCATAAATTTCGGGGGCATGATGTCGAGAGGCAGAAGTTATCAAAACAAGCGAAGGCTTAATGAAAATGTAGCTCAAGTAGTAACCTTGTCAAAATTTGCTGCATTGATTACATTTGCCCAGTCAAAAATGATACAGGCAGTAGCTCCATCAACCAGATATCTAATACGTCATACATCATTTGTATTGCTCTACAAGAAGATGGCTCGTAACTACAGCTAATTAGTATTCGAATGAAAGCTAAGTGATGTTAGATAATAGCGTTTTAAATAATACTCAAAATAATTCTTTGGAGAACAAGTCGCCTGTTCTCCAACATACTGAAACCTCTCTTGATTTAAGTCCAGCGATAACAGATGATTTTTTAATGCAAGCGTCTGAGAGTTATAAAAGAGGTGATTTAGCTCATGCACAGCAGCTTCTTGAGTTTGCAAGAGGTATTGCCAAAAATGACCAAAAACAAGATTTAATTTTAGATTTACTTATATTGTTAGGTCGTGTATATCGGGATATTGGTGAAAGTCAAAAAGCCGAAGATACAATTAGTGAAGCGTTAGATATAGCAGAGAAACATCAAAATCATAAGGTTCAAATTGATACACTGAATCTTTTAGCATCTATTGTTAGCATTAGAGGGTCTGACACTTCTGCTTTGGAACTGCTAAATTCGGCCCTTAATCTTAGTATCGAGCATAAGTTTCCACGCAAAAAAGCAAATATCCTTACTAACATTGGGTTGGTAAATCAAAAACTAGGTAACCATTCGGTGGCTTTGAATTATTTAAAACTTGCATTTAAGTTGTATCAGGAAATTAATCCAATCAGCCATGATACTGCTGTCAATCTTATTAATATTGGTAGTATATATATTGAAAATAAAGATTTGGAAAATGCAAAACACTACTTTAATAGAGCTTATAGTTTGGGGCAACAATTAGATGATCTTCAAATCAAAGTTGCTTCTATGAATAACTTGGGATTTATCCATTTAGAACTACTAGAAAACAGGCAAGCACTTAGTAAATTCCATAAGGCGTTGGAGCTAAACAAAGCTCAACAGTTAAAGTCGCAATATGTTGAAAGTCTAGACGGAGTTGGAAGAGCTTACACTAGACAAAAAATATATGAAAACGCATTTGAAGTTCAATTTAAAGCATTAAGGATAACGACAGAGCTCAATTTAGTAGAGCCACAAATTCAGGCTTTACTGAGTCTGTCTAAAAACTATATTGCTTTACGACAAGACAACAAAGCAGTGCCTTATCTTGTCAAGGCTTTAGAACTTGCACAAAAATTACAGCATCGCAAAAAAATCTTTGAACTACATCAATTGCTAGCAACTGCATATGAAAATCTTAAAAAGCCAGTGCTTGCTCTATTTCATTACAAACAATTTTATGAAGTTGAAAAACAAGTATTTAATGAAAAGAGCGAAGAGGCAATTCATAGGCTCACGGTAAAGTTTGATTTAGAAAGAGCTGAGCGGAACGCACAAGAATATCATTCTCAGAAAGTAATTGCAGAAAAAGCTACCGAAGAGGCCGAGCGCTTGGTTAAAATCCGTACTCGTGAACTAGAAAGTTCTCAAATCGAAATTGTAATGCGCTTGGCTCAAGCAGCAGAACTGAGAGATGAAGATACTGGTGAACACACTTTTCGAGTTGGCAGAAATGCAGCTGCTATAGCTTACTGCTTGGGTTGGGCTATTGAAGATGTAAAAGTGCTTTATCTTGCTTCTCGCCTTCATGATGTTGGCAAGATTGGTATCAGTGATACGATATTGCTCAAACCAGGCAAATTGACAGATGATGAATTTGAACTTATGCGTCAGCACACTGTTATTGGAGCAAGGATACTTTCTAGGGGTGAGTCAACGCTACTTAGGATGGCGGAGCGAATCGCACTTGCTCACCATGAACGATGGGATGGTTATGGTTATCCTCATAAACTAGCA
>CALGZD010000147.1 GCA_937934635.1 uncultured Deinococcales bacterium | reverse complement strand
AGCAAGTCATCATAGCCCCAGGGTCTAAAGCATTGCTCTACGCTGTGCAAATGGCACTTGATGCAGATGTGCTGCTGGCATCGCCGTCTTGGGTGAGCTATGCACCACAGGCGCAACTCCTGCACAAACAAGCTATTCATGTCAAAAGCACAAGTGATAATGCCTTTGCACTAGAGCTTGAGCAGCTAGACGAGGCGCTAAAGAGCTGTACTAGACCCCATAAACTACTGATTATCAATAGCCCTAATAATCCTACGGGACGTGTGCTCGAGCCTGCCTTCTTGCAGTCTCTCGCCGACTACTGCCGTAAACACAACATCATCGTCATGAGCGATGAAATCTACGGCAAAGTTACTTTTGATTTTGAAGAACACAGCGCTATAAAACATCAAAGTCTGGCAAGCTACTACCCTGAGGGCACAATCATCCTCGGTGGTTTAAGCAAGCACCTTTCACTCGGTGGCTGGCGCTTAGGCAAAGCTATCATTCCTAAAACCATGCCCGAACTCACCCAAGCGATCAACGCCATTGCCAGTGAAATCTGGTCCGCACCTAGCGCCCCCATCCAGTACGCAGCAGTCACTGCCTATTCACAAGATGCTGATATCGAAAGCTATATAGATGCATGTGTTTCGCTTCATGCTGCACGGTCAAGCTACATCTGGCAAGAGATAAGCAAGCTTGGCATTCGTTGCCCACAGCCCCAAGGTGCTTTTTATATGATGCCTGACTTCAACCAATACCGTGAAGGCTTAGGCGCTAAGGGCATACATAACTCTAAAGACTTAGCAAGCTACTTGCTCAAAAACTATTCAATAGCTACGCTACCAAGCCAAGCCTTTGGCTTAGCTGATTCTGAACTAGCCCTCAGACTATCCACAAGCTTTATAGATTTAGAAACTGATGAAGCTGCTAAAGATGTATTGAACCATTGGCAGGGTGACTGGCAGAGTGACTGGCAAGCTGGCATGTCGTTTGATGATTTAGTAAAGCAAAAACACCCGAATACTGCCAAGATGTTGGAGCAGTTTGGGAGCTTTGTTGAACACATACAGGGACGCACCCCATAGCATAAGCTAAAGAATTCATAATACAATCAATACCGTGCTAGAAGAATCAGTTGAAAATTTTATTGTTCGTTGGAAGCCCTATCTAACGACTGTGCAACTACATTCTTGGGTCGAAGGTAGTCCTCTACTAGAGTGCAGCATTCGAGATACGATTTTGCATCTCTTTGAGCGAACTGGTCCCTATAGCAAAATTGTTGGCGAGAATAATATCATCATCCACCCAACAACCAACGGCTTTAAACAGCCAAGCAACTTGCAAAAACAGTTATACATCACAGATATCAGCCAGCTCTATGCCAGAGGCGTCGTCTTGCAGCGTGAAAAGTACTTTTGCGTTGTGGATGCTGGTGTTCCCTTGGTGGTAGCCTGCACCGAAGCAATCCCTGACTTTGTCGGTGAAGGTGAATGGGTCGAGTTTGACTCTCTCAAGCCTGTACATGGTTTTATTGTGCCACCTGAAAAGACCTATACCTATGAGGGTGCTGGGGAGATCTAGACGCGGGGAAGCAGAATCCATTCTGACCTTCCTAAACAATCAACCCATCTTGCAACTCAATCACCCTATCCGCATACTTCGCTGCTACTGGGTCGTGCGTAACCATCAACACAGTCCAGTTTTGTGTATCCACACCTTCTCTAAACAACCTCAGTACATCTTCACCTGTTTGGCTATCTAGGTTACCTGTGGGTTCATCGGCTAGGATAACCACAGGATTATTAATCAGTGCTCTTGCTAGTGCCACTCGCTGCTGTTGACCGCCAGACAATTGATTTGGTCGGTGTTGCAGTCTGTCTTCTATGCCTAAAATCTGGCTAAGTTCATTTAGTCGGGCTTCTAAAACCTGACTCGCGGCAGAGTTCTTACCCGTAAAACCTGCAATAGTTGCTGGCAAAACGATATTCTCTCTAGCAGATAAATTTGGAATCAGCTCGAAATTTTGAAAAACAAAGCCCAAATGCTCACGACGCATCTTGGTGAGAGCGTCATCATTGAGTGAGTTTGTCTTTTGTCCAGCGATGCTTAAGTCACCTGAATCGGGTGCATCTAGCAAACCAAGGATGTGCAAGAGTGTGCTTTTACCACTGCCACTTGGTCCCATGATGGCTACAAAGTCACCTTCACTTAACGCAAGGCTTACACCTTTGAGTGCTTCAATTGTTTCACTACCGAGTTGATAGGACTTCTTGATATTTTCTGCGGATAAGACAGTATTTGACATAAATATTAGGATTCTTTTAGATTTAGGATTCTTTTAGATTTAAGATTCTTTCAGCGCAAGCAAGGGTTGAACTTGAGACGCTCGACGTGCAGGAATGAGCGAGGCAAAAAAGCCAATGACAGGAGACGCAAGCAAGGCTATGACGATGAGACGCCACGGGAATCTGGGCGTGATGGCGAAACCAGTTAGGGCGCTCGAGCCCTCACTAATCACCCTAGCTAATATCAATCCACTTAAGATTCCCAAGACACTACCAATAATAACAACAACCAAACTCTCAGCCGTGACCAAACGTCTCAGGTTTCTCTTGGTCAGACCCATAGCCCTCAGCGCAGCCAGTTCGTGCTGCCGACCACTAAGGTTCATCCCTAAAGTATTCGTTACGCCTAAGGCAGATATTAAGATTGCAAGCAAGAGCAAACTATTGGTCGTCGCAAAGGTTTGCTGACTCAAAGTAAAGATGCGCTCACGGTAGCGCTCATTGAGCGTGATGTCTAAGTACAGCTCTGGAAAGCGTTCATTGAGTGCCTTGCGAACCTCACTAGCTTCATAGCCCTCCTTGACAGTTGTCACAAAAAGATTGGGGCGTCCACCACCAAAACGGTCTATATCTTTGATGCTCCCCACAAAGGCTTCTCCCCCACCCGTGAAGTCAACAACAACACCTGACACTTCAAATGGCTCAATTCCACTATCTGTTTTGAGCAAAGCATCATCACCTAAGGCAACCTTAAAGCGCTCTCGGATGGTGCTAGCTGCCAACACTTTGCCACCTTCAGCCAGTGCTTCGTAGCCTGTTTGTGCATCACCTTCAAGATATTGAAAACCACCAAACCCACGTTCAGGGTGAAAGCGTTCAGCATC
>CALGZD010000146.1 GCA_937934635.1 uncultured Deinococcales bacterium | reverse complement strand
GTACAGTCATCATTAGCTTGCCACCAATCATAAATTTGTTTAGCAACAACCTCACCAGCTTGCCAAGTGTATATAGGTAGCGCAAAGGTTGCTTCAGTTATAAAAACATCACAAGGTACAACTTCAAAAGCTTCGCAACTTGGGTCAGGTTGCACTTTATAATCGCCTGACACTACCCAGACAATATCTTTGCCATTCTCTTTGCCTTCAACCCGTATTTGTGCAGAGCCAAGTACATGGTTAGCAGGGTGAAAAGATACCCATACGTCACCTAGTTTAAATTTTTTTCCAAAGGCTACACCATCTATGTTTATCTTGCCTAATCGATGTTTGATGATGGGAACACTTGTCGTACTAGAGATATAGTTTCTTGAACCTTTTCTAGCGTGGTCGCTGTGTCCATGTGTAATCAAAGCTTGCCTGACACCATAGTGAGGATCAATATGGAAATCGCCTTGGGGACAGTACAGACCAGCATTGCTTAACGTTAATAGTGTCATATGATTAGTTGATTTTCAGTATACTATGTCTATGACTAAAGATGCTCAAACTCATGAAATATCTATTGGTAGTATTAAGCGTGACTTGCCAATTATCAATGTTGGCGAAATATCGGTTGCCCTCCTAAATTTATTGGGTGATAGTGAATTAACCGAAGTTGCTGCTGATGAGCTTATTAAAAAAATGCCTGATGGTGTTGATGTTTTAGTCACACCAGAGGCAAAGGCAATCCCACTTGCACACGCCATGAGTGTCAAAACAAAACTGCCCTATATTGTGGTTCGAAAAACAGAAAAGCCTTATATGGTTGGCGCAGTTAAGAAAACTGTTATTTCTATTACGACAGGCAAGCCTCAAGACTTAGTTCTAGATGGGGCTGATATTGAAAAAGTCCGAGGAAAAACAGTTGCTATTATTGATGATGTTGTAAGTACAGGGGGGACATTGCGAAGCTTGTCTCAGTTATTGGAGCAAGTTGGTGGTAATGTCTCATATACTTTGGCTGTTTTGACTGAAGGTGATGAGCGAGATGATGTTATCGCACTTGGGCACTTACCGCTGTTTCCAAAGGAAGCTGGTATTTGAGTTAGCTTATCTAAACAATAAGGTTATATAATTTCAGTAGTGATAGTTCATGCTTTTAGTTTGTGTACCTTACTTGAAACACAACTATCGAAAAAGGTAATCGTTTATTTGAAGCCGTTAATGGTTGATATGACGACCTAGTCTTACATTATTGCTTTGCGGTAAGCTGAGGCATAAGTATTTGTGGAGTTCTTAGAAGAGAAGGAATTCTGTAAAGTCCTTCAAAAAAAGTCCTTCAAAACGCAAGGGTAATGAAATAGGGGAAATATGACAACAATAGATTCTGATTTTAGTGGCAGTAGTTTACGTGCTCGTGTACATGAAGATATTGCAACTGACCAACTTCGTTCAGACGTAAATTTTCTAGGAACTGCTTTAGGCAATATAGTCTCTGAGCTTGAAGGCGAAGAGATGTTTGCGCTAGTGGAAGATGTACGTCAACTTACTAAGGAGCTACGTGAATTAGAGGGTGCAGGCGAGTGGAAAAAAAGTGAACGCTTGCGCTCTGTTTTACAGGAGAAACTTAGTGAACTAGATTTAGCTGAAGCTGAAAAACTTTTACGTGCATTTACTGTATATTTTCAGCTTATTAATACTGCTGAAGAGCTGCAACGAGTTCGTATGAATCGTTTGCGTGAGTCACAGGCGACAAGTGAAAAGCCTCGCTCTGAATCTGTCGCTGCTGCGATTAAATCCCTCAAAGATGATGGCTGGCGCTATGAGCAGGTACGTCAATTTGTTGATGATTTGGATATTGAATTAACAATTACGGCACACCCTACAGAAGTTAAACGACAAACTACGAGAATTAAGCTCGAGCGCATTGCTAAAAACCTCCGACAGCTTAGTGATGAGAAGTTGTCGCCCCAAGCTTACCGTGGTCGTGAACAAGCGATTTATGCTGGTATTGCCACGCTTTGGCAAACCAGAGAGCTTTTTGATCGCAAGCCAACGGTCTTAGACGAAATGAAATCTGCCCATCACTATTTTGAACATAGTATATTGAAAGCTACACCAAAAATTATGCTCGATATTGATGATTCACTAAGTGTTTACTATCCAGAAGAGCACAGCTCAAAAACCTTTCTCTCACCTGTAATAGGCTTTCGCTCTTGGATTGGTGGCGATAGAGATGGTAATCCTTTTGTAGAACCAGAAGTGACTCAACAGGCTTATATTGCACAGTCGCAACTTGCTATGAAAACGTACTTGAGTGACTTGGACCGCATGGTGCAGAACTTAAGTCAGTGGCAGGAGCGATTAGAACTCGACGATGACTTTAAACAAAGATTTGAAGATTTGAGTGAACAGTTAGGTGAAGCAGACCGTTTTGATGAAGAGCCTTATAGGCAGTACTTGCAATTACTGTATAGGTGTTTAGAGAGTGAGCTCGAGCTCACGCAATCAGAAAAAAATGAACGTCTAGAAGATGCTTTTGGCTATCCAGATAGTATCAAGGGCTATGTAAGTGATTTGCTAAAACTTGAAGATAGTTTATGGAAAACTAAGGGCAAACGGGCAGCAGAAGCTTTTGTCCGTCCAAATGTCTACCGTGCTGCTGCTTTCCAGTTTCATCTCACCCCTTTAGATATTCGTGAACATTCTAAAGTTCATGAAATCGCAGTGGCAGACTTACTAGCCTACGCTGGTATTTGCTCAAACTATAAAGAGCTAGATGAAGATGCCCGTATTGCAGTGCTCGAAAAAGAGCTTTGCAACAAACGCCCCCTTGCACCTGTAGGTGCAGATTTAGTCTATGAAACAACAAGAGCGTTGAGCTTTCTTGAGGTGTTCAAACAAGTACAGAATCGTTTTGGCGAAGATGCAACAGGAAGCTATATTGTCTCTATGACCGAAGGTGTGTCAGATATCTTAGAGCCTTTATTGCTTGCTAAACAGACTGGACTTATGGCAATTGATGCAGTGCCGCTTTTTGAAACGGTACAAGATTTGCAAAATGCACCTGAAGTACTAGACCGATTATTTAATATTCCCTGCTACAAAGCCCATGTCGACATGCGTGGTTTACAAGAAGTCATGATTGGCTACTCAGACTCCAATAAAGATGCTGGCTTTTTATCTGCGAATTGGGCGCTCTATCAAGCGCAAGAAAAAATTACCCAAGTTTGTAAAGCACATGGCATTCCTTTACGGATTTTCCACGGTCGTGGCACGAGCATCGGTCGTGGTGGTGGTCCTGCAGGCAAGGCAATCTTGGCACAACCTGCGGGTTCAGTCGGTGGTCGTATGCGCATTACTGAACAAGGCGAGGCG
>CALGZD010000145.1 GCA_937934635.1 uncultured Deinococcales bacterium | reverse complement strand
ATAGTATCCCCATTTAACGATGGCTTTAAATACTCACTCAACTGCAGATTCACTCATTTACCACCTGAGAATTGAATAGAGTCAATAACACGACGACCAAAGAAAATGAAGATAAGCAACGCAGGCACAATTGAAACTGCTGCTGCTGCCATTAGACCAGTCCAGTCAGGTGCGCCTTGTGGCGTCTGAGAACGGAAAACACTGAGCGCTACTGTAAGCATACGCACACTTTCATCTCGTCCAACCACAAAAGGCCACAGATACTGATTCCATGTTGTTATAAAAGTCAATATGCCAAGTGTGATGGCTGGACCACTAATGAGTGGTAGCGCAATTCTACCGAAAAACCCAATCTTGGTAGCACCATCAATAATGGCTGCTTCTTCAATACTCGTATTTAAACTTAAAAAGAATTGCCGCATAAAGAAAACGGCAAAAGGTGTCATAAGAAATGTTGGCGCAATAATACCTACAAAGGTATTAATCCAACCTAACTCTTTGACCAGAACATAGTTTGGAATAAACAAAACGATAGCTGGAACCATAAGCGCAGCTAGATACAAGGCAAAGATGGCATTTTTACCAGGGAACTTAAGTCGTGCAAAAGCATAAGCAGCCGTACAGCTAAAAAAGACCTGACCTAAAGTAGTAACGAGACCAACTATAAAAGAATTTCGCATAAAAAGCCAAAAATTCAGCTTGCCTGGCGAAATATTGGTAGCACCTTGTTCAATCAAAATCTGTGGATCAATAACACCTAGTACCCGTAAAAAATTAACTCCTGTAGGATCAACTGGCACTACAGATTTTATACTTGAGTAGAAGGTCTGCGGATTTATCAGTGCCGTACGTACAACCCAATAAAAAGGAAATAAGACCATAAAACAAAAGACAACTAAAACAAGAAAAACACCAAACTGTGCTAAACGCTTTTGGATAAGTCCTCTAGTTGAAGCACTCGTATTGTAATTAATAGTTTCAGACATAATTATGCTCCGTATTATGCTCCGTAGTCCGCAAGGTCATTGTTTCGACTACCTAGAAATCTGACTTGTACAAGTGTAACAAGTATCAAAATGAAAAAGAGTACAACGGAGGCGGCACTAGCTGGACCCATTTTAAAACCTTTGTTAAACATTTCATTATAGATATAAAAAAGAATTACACGGCTCGAGCCAGCAGGACCACCACCCGAAGCGCCAGCGCCAGTGGTAATCGCAATCGTATCAAACACTTGAAAAGAACCAATAATTGACGTAACTAATACAAACAGCATAATCGGTCTTAGTAGTGGCAAAGTAATTCGCCAAAACTGTACCCAAGGCGTGGCACCATCTATAGCAGCAGCCTTATATAAATCTTTTGGAATAGTTTTCAAACCTGCAAAAAATAGAATTGCTGTATAACCTGTGTATTGCCAAATATTAATACCTGCAATAGCTGGAATAACTTGATCGGGTGAACCAAGGAATGGCTGATCAGGAATACCAAAAAAGTTTAAAAAATCGTTCACGATACCTAAAAGAGGATCAAGCATCCAAAGCCACAGTAGACCAACAACAATAGGTGGCAATAGCCACGGCAAAACCATCAAGCCTCTTACAACACTAGAAAGTGTATTGCTAAATCTATCCATAATCGTCGCTAGAATAAGGGCAAGTACAGTTTGAAGAGGGATGTTTAAAATCACATATAACAACGTAATTCTCAGAGAACGCCAAAAGCGTTTATCTGTAAAAATATCTTGAAAATTCTCAAAGCCAACAAACTTTGGTGCTCGCAACAAATTCCACTCGTGCAAGCTTATAAGCAAACCACCAATAGCAGGATATAAGAAAAATACCGTAAAACCTATCAGACTTGGAATAATAAATAAATAGGCAACAAATAAATCATTATTGGCAAAACTTGCCAAATTCATATCTTTTCGAGAGAAGGCTAAAAGCGAACCAAGAACTAAAAAAATCAGCGATAACCAAAAAATAGCAGGATGATAAGCTAATATCCCATTAGGTCTTAAAAGCTCTACCCCATAGCTTCTAAGGTTTTCATCTTCATCCGCTAAAAATTCTGCTGGAGAAGGGTATTCGTTGCCTGTTTCTAAAGAATCACAAGTTGCATTATTGACAAAAACGCAAGCAGACAGACTAGCCAAGCCACCTTTGTATGCTCTGGTAGCTTCCGCAGATTTAGCATAATAGATTGCCCACCATACCAAGGAAGCTACGAGTAACAGCATACCTACAGTAATAAGATTGATACTTAGACTTTGCTGTCTCATAATTGTTGAACCTCTATTGTTTTGCAAAAACGCATTTGCTAACACCTTCCTTTAGACTAATTAGCTTGCACTACTCACTAATATTGGTTGACTGACAGTATTGGTTGACTGACAGTGTGGGTCATTTTTTTTCTTTCCTTCTGCCAACCACAAGACTCACGAATAACTAATTCAGGGTTTAAATACTGAATTTCTTGTATCGGTGATGCAGCTTTCAAATTTGCTATTAAAGTACTTGCAGCTTTTCGACCTTGTTCTATTTCTGGTGATTGCATCGTTGTAAGTGCTGGTGCAGTAAAAGCTGCAAAACGCATGTCGTCATAGCCAACAATGGCAATATCATCAGGAATACTCAATCCAGCTTCTCTGATAGCAGCCATTGCACCCATAGCCATGAGATCATTCATACAATAAACGGCTTCAGGTTGTTTTTTTAGATTGAGGAGTTCTTTCATGGCAATATAACCACTCTGTGGGTCATAGTTACCGTAGCGAATGAGCTCTCGCTCATCATCACAATTGTTTTGTTTTAAAACATTCTGATATGCCTTAAGACGCTTTTGTATATGTGATTCTTGTAGACTCGCATAGGTAATACAGGCAATCCGTCTGTAACCAATACCTACAAGATGTTTGGCTAAGGTATCAACACCAGCAAGGTGATCAATAGCAACACTCGACAAACTGGGTCCTGCACTTGAATCTAAGGCAACAATAGCATGACCTTCTTGCGTCAATTGTGTTGTAAGTTCGTGTGAACCAATCGTGCCACTCAAGACAATCCCTGCAACCTCACCGCCTTTGAGCATTGTTCGAATAACTGACAAGCGAGCGAGGTCATCAATGTGTTCTACAACAATCCGAAAGCCAGCTTGTCTAGCAACTTCAGAAAAACCAGTAATAATATTTGGAATATAAGGGTCGTTAAAGACTTGGCGGTGAGGTCTTAAGAGCACAAGTGCAAGATTATTACTATGTCCTTGGACTAAACTCCGAGCTGCTGCTTGTGGTACATAGCCCATCTGTTCTGCAATATCTAAAACGTGTTTACGCGTATCTTCATTGATGCGAATAGTAGTATCGCCATTGAAAATCAGTGAGACAGCAGTTTGAGACACACCTGCTTCTTTAGCAACTTGTTTTTGGGTAACAGATGATTTTCGCTTCATACTAGCATTAGATTCTCTACAAACACACCAAATTAGTCTTTTAGGCACTAATACGTATTAGTAATACGTATTAGCTAAATGGCATAGGAAAAGAAAAATTAAAAAACGACTTTCTTTGAACGTTTAAGTTCTTATAGTTTATGCTAAAAATTAGCACAATGTCAATCTTTGTCAATCTTTGAAGATATCCCTAAACGTCGATTGAGGAATTATCAATTTGTTTATTTGGAAGTTTAATGTCATTCTGAGCGCTAGCGAAGAATCTCCGTCACACACGTAAAAAACGGGATTCTTCATTCCGCCACGCTACATTCAGAATGACATAATTTTTTAAAACTCAACCGACTTTTAGTACACTCCCCCAATCTTTATAAACGGATTGGTGTAGTACAAAAATGAGCAAGTGGTACTAGAAGCACTCCATCTAAGCAACTCAATCAAAAGGAGAATTACATATAAGATCGCTCATACCGTCTACGTAATAACAAATACGCCTTGCAGTTGTATGGTGAACTTCAGGATAGCTCTTATCAAACTTATCTACATAGCTTCCTTCATCTCGTTGAATCCAATTGAGGATAGTATTGCTATTTTCTGCATAATCATAGCGATAAACGAAGTGTTCGTGTGTCTGCATATTGCCATTCTCTGCTTGCACTTCTCGAACAAAGCTGCGCCCTGTATAACTTTTGGATACGTCTGACTTCTTACGAAAAAAGTTGTTTAATATACCAAATCGGTTAAACAGTTCAAATCGCTGTTCTCTAATAACGTTTCCTGCTTCATCGAAGTATTGTATAGATTTGCTTCGGCTGTGTTCGTAGTCTTCTGTGGTTTTTTCTAGAAGAATCTGCTCTCGACCTTGATATTCATAGTTACTTTGCTCGAGCAGCCTCCCTGCCTCATTAGCACCATTAGTACCGTAGTCCCAACGTTCTTCTTTCACAAGCCTACCCCTACCGTCATACTCAAAATTGATTGCGGCTCGAGCCTGTCCCCTAGCATCGTATTTATTAATGGCTACTAAGGTAGTCGGCACATCATCTGCATAAAGAAAAATAGTCCGTTCTTCTAAATTACCCTTAGCATCATAGTGGCTTATCTCTTGTTTACGGCGTCCCGCAAGCTGATCATTAGCATCGTACAACCAGCCATACTCCATAACACTACTTCGTTCTGGTTTTAAGATACTTGGTATTTCCTTCTCACAGGTATAACTTTGCTCAGTAAGGGGTGAACGAAAAACAAATTGTGTTTCCTCATCAACAATGTCGTTAGTACTACTTTGATTCAAGTCACGAACACTATAGTGGTTGATTAACTCCAACGTATCAAAAGGACCATAAATTAAAAATTTACAGGCCACTGCCCTGCCAGCACGGTTTAGCACAGCTTCCGTAGTTCTTTGACCGCTTTCATTGTAAAAAAAGCGTATATGTTCTGTGGGCGTCGCAGCATCTGCCAAGTTATCAAAGCGTTTGAATTCCACCAAATTAGCAGATACATCGTAGTGTCGTTCGATTCGGGTGTTATTTATAAAGTCTTCTTGAAGATGTAAATCTATCCAAACACCCTCAGGGTGCAGTTGGTAACTATCTTTTTTTATAAGCTTACCTTCAGGACTCCACTCTTGTACGTACAGGACACGGTTTTCTTCATCAAAGCAATCAAAACCATTGGCAACAAAATCAATATCTAAACCATAGCAGCCTTCTATTTTAAGACGGTACTCTACTTTAGAACGGTACTCTACGGCAGCATCACTACTTAAAACTTCTTTAACCTGATTATTTGACCTGCGAAACAATCTACTAAACCAATTTCCTGTTCGCTCTATAACAACTTCAGGTATATCTTCAGGGTTGTAATAGGTCTTTTGTGCAACTAGATAACCATTCTGGTCAAAAATGAGCTTTTCAACATCATAAAAATCAGGTGCTTCCGGAATACCAAAGTTTTCTACTACAGCACTTCTTGAACTTCCTAAGTAGGCAACTGAACCATTGAGCTGAAAGTCTTGGCGTGTAGGTGGTTGTACGACTTTCTTCAAGAGGTCATTGCTGCTTAGCTTTTGAGAGGCAACCAAATCAGGGCTAGCAAAAGCTGATCTACCCATTATCTGTTGTGTCTGCTGTGAGGTAGGTGCTGAAGTAGGTGCAGTAGTATTGACTAATTCATCAGTCAAAACCACTGCCTCAGTTTTCATACTTGCGATGCTAAAAGGTAACAGTCCCATGGCAACTGCTGCATCGTGTGCTGTAGACGTTGATGTTTCTAAAGATTGCACATCTGTAGCTTGTGCACTTATTGGTGCAAAAGAGCTGCTTAAAAACAAAGTTAGACATAAAAGAAATAACGATTTTTTACACGTTATAGCCTCTACAACTTTAAACTTACAGCCTCCTAGCCACATACCTTGAAGGGTATCACACCAATTTTGCTTCAATCGTTAAAAAAGTCAAAGCTTAGCATCCATTTGCCCATTTGGGGTGCGTCCCGCTAAAGGTTGAACGTATATCTAAAGAAATAATCTGATATTCAACGCTAGTAGGGACGCACCTTGGAAGTTTTTCAAAAAGGGAAAAAACTTCTATTTGCATTAACTCTCTTTCCAACCTTGGATGGGACGCACACGCCCATTTGTATTGCATACAGCAAGTAACTACCGTAGCTAGATCTGAAGGCATCCTAGAATGTTGCCTAGAATGTTGCTTGCATATTGACAGCTTGGTAAGACGCAAAAAGGTATCAAAAGGTAATCCGAGAATGAAGAAATGTTAATATATTTCGGAAGAACTGTATTCTCA
>CALGZD010000144.1 GCA_937934635.1 uncultured Deinococcales bacterium | reverse complement strand
AGTTCCTGAGCCTTGTGAGTTGTCTCAAAGGTATATGGATAAGCTTCAAAACCTCGCTCTACTAGAGATTCAAGGTTTTTCTTACGTTGTTCGCGTTGTTCGTTTAAGCCAGTTTGCGACATAAAGATTAGTCTACGGCTTAAATCACAGAGATGTTAGAGGCGATTCGACTTTTACAGCATTTTTGTAGGGTGCGTTCTACGCACCAAGTGTGCATCGAAAACCTACAGTGTTGTAAGAAAGTGTTGTAAGAAGAAAAAGCTTTTAGGGCTTCGTCTTTATCTTTATACGTGATTGTAATGGTGTGACTTAAAAGGCGGTGCGTGGAACGCACCCTACTTATCGGCTTCTTCTGATAAGTAACGACCCAATAAACATATTGCTACACGCAGCAATTATAAGGACCGTCTTTTCACTAATCTGCTGAATATCAAGCCTATTGCTCCAAAAAATGTATACCAAAAGTGCTAAGCCAATAAATACTGAAAACTGACCAAGCATACGAAGGGACTGTTTTGAGTTATTCATTTAATTCTCCACAACCAGACTAACCTAGTATCGTGTCAAGGCTGAATTGATGAATACTTGCACCTTTGTCATCAAATCCATCTCAACCTTCCTTTATCTAAAGGAAAGAGCTATTGAAAACATACATCATTTGACAGTTGACGCAATACTAGTAAGCAACCTAACTAAGCAACCTGAATTTGATGCATCTCTCTTTAACATCATAAAAATACCCAACACCATAGTAGTGTTGGGTATAAGAATCCAAACTAGCAAATTTACGGCAAACGGTCAGGATAAGTGACAGCTCCCGAAGCATCATAAAGTGTATCAATCACTTCACCAAGCTTTTGGTCTGTCGCACCTTGAAGAGCCTGCCCACTTAAATCATCAAAGCCAGGTATGTAAGTTTGAATCAGGTGAAAACCAAATTGGGTTTCTACTGGTCCTGTTGGTGCATCAAGCTCAGCAGCAAAAGCAGCTTCTTCAAAAGATGGCACCATCTGTCCACGACCAAAACAACCAAGATTACCGCCGTTTGGACCACTTGGACCTGTACTTTTTTCTTTAGCAGTTTCCGCAAAATCCGCACCAGCTACCAAATCATCGTAGATGCCACTTGCTTCTTCTTCAGTCTCTAACAAAATGTGTCTAGCACAAACTTGACCTTCGCCAGGGAACTGGCTTTTATTTGCTTCGTACCACTCTCTGGCATCATTTTCATTGACATCAATTTCGCTTTGAAGTTCTTGCAGAAGCAAGCCACGCTCTGTCGTTTCACGAATAAAGCGACGTAGCGTATCGATATCTTTGAAACCTGCACCAATTAGCAACTCTGCAAAATCTCCACCTTCAGGTACCTGTGCTCTTACTTCTTCAAAGCGTTCATCTACTTCTTCTTCAGTAATGTCTAATCCACGCTTTTTTGCTTCTTGCAATAGCACCATATCGGTAGCAAGTTGTTCTAAAAAACGACCTTTGAGTGGTTCAAACTCAACCAAGATGTCATCGGTAAGAGGCAGACGTTGCTGCACAGCAATGTTACCTACGAAAACACGAAAGCGGTCATCAAGTTCACTCAGAGCGATAGATGTGCCACCAACTTCCAGTACAACTGGATCGTCAGCAGATTCTTGAGCAACACTTAAACTAACTGTAGCGACTAACAAAGCCAGCAACAAAACACTAAGAATTTTTTTCATTAAAAGTAGCTCCTAGTTCTAAAATAAGGTCATACAAAATCTAGTCTGACCCTATCACTCTCATAAATGAGAAACTATCCAAAAACTCCCAAGTAAATGTTAGCTTGATAAAGCTAAATTCATACAAGAAAGCCTCTGGCTATATTTCAACAGCTAGAGGTTAAATTTATTTTAACAGCGTTTCCACGTAACAACTGTACACACTAAGTGAGTTAATTCTTACTCGTTACGAAGCTCGCCGATTCACTGCTGTCGCAGTTAATCGTGGAATTGCTTTAAGTTAGAGATTTTCTACTTGCTAAGTACGTTCAACAATTTCAAGCTTCGGACGATTTTTAATGATGCTATTCGCAGGATAAACCCCAAGCAACATAGCACCACTGTAAGCAATTGCATTCTGCCCCATAATCGTCCCTGGAGAAAGCACTGAATTACAACCAATCGAAACATTGTCACCAAGAGCAGCACTAAACTTCCGTAAGCCAGTATCTTGCCCATCCACTTTGATGTTCTTGCCCATGGTGTGAAAGTTAGCCAGCTTTACGCCAGCGCCAATATTCACATTGTTACCAAGAATAGAATCACCAACATAGTTAAAGTGCGGTGCTTGTGCGCCAGCGAGTAAGAGCGAATGCTTCACTTCACTCGCGTGTCCTACTTTTGCACCTGAAGCCAAAATAGAGCCACCACGGACGTAGGCAGCATGACCCACACTAGCATTTGGTCCAATCCACGCTGGACCTTCGATGTAGGCATGAGGTTTAATTGACGCACCTTTAGCAAGAAATACTTTGCCTTTGACAACAGCAGTTTCGTGGATATCGCCTTCACGGTTGTCTTCAAGATTTTCAAGAAAACGATCAATTTCTGCTAAGATATCCCAAGGATTTTCAGGGCTAAGCAAGGCTTTGAGCTCGTCATCAACAAGCTCTACATTAAAAAGGTCTTGACTACGTATCATAATAATGGAGTTTCTCACGAAAACTATAACAGAAGCCTGAATGCAAACGCTAACGAAAAAAGCACAAACCCCAGCTTTTCAAACTTTAGCTTGTTGCCATTTCAACTTAGTCAGGTGCAACAACTTCCAATTTGATGCGATCAGGATCTTCACAAAACAGTGCATAATAATCTGGAGCTGTGGCATACGGATATCTATCATCGTAAAGCAAAGGATATCCTGCTCCATTCAACCAGTCTCTAATATCATCAACCTGTTGACGTGATTTTGCTTTAAAGGCTATATGATTTAACCCAACTCGCTTGCGGTGATAGCCAGCACTAAGATGCTCCTCCGATGCTTGCAGCAAAGAAATATAGGCAGTATCTGTTTTGTGACTGTAATTTATACCTTCCGACCAACGTTCAGCCTCATAGTCAAGCTTCGCCATAAAAGGCGTCCAAAAGCTTATGGCTCTCTCTAAATCACTTACATATAGTTCAATGTGATGAAGCATCTAGAAGCCTATCTACTATTTGAGCTTTACTGTTTAAAATACTGACTGGCATAGTTAAACGCATCAATACCAACCTGCTCGCCAATCAACCTACCAGGGATGTCATCAACTGGTGGATGGATACCACCCCAAATTCTTGAAAGGCTTGTTTGGTCCGATGCATCTCGGTAAGTTGCCCATTGAAGCACAATGTCCGTACTAGGTCCTTCTTCAAAGACCAAAAAGTCACCTTGTGGTGCAATAAACTCACCCAT
>CALGZD010000143.1 GCA_937934635.1 uncultured Deinococcales bacterium | reverse complement strand
TTGTCTAATAACTTATTGCAGACCTCGTTTATTAAATACACACATCAAATACACACATCTGTTTCAGATGGTGTGTCTACTCTTAAACTATAAGTTGGAGGGCAGGGCTGTCCTCCTCTATATTCTTTTTTATTTCTTTTGTAAATGTGAGTGCTTTTTAGGGTTTTGTACCAATTCTGCTTAAATCCTTTGTAAAGTCTAGTAAAGTCTAGTAAAGTCTAAACGTGTTTTAAATAGTAGTTCAGGTAACTAGCGGAATAAACTAACGCACCTGATGCTTCTAACGCGTTCTTTTACTACATATATTTTCGGACACGGTATGAAACGGTATGAAACGGTTTTAAATAGTGAAGGTGATGGTGTAATGTTTAGACTTTTTACAGCTTGTTTAGTTATGACTATGGTGCTTTTGAGTGCTTGTCAGCCCACTGATCCACCAGAAGGTGAAGTACTGGCACTTAGCAAACAAGTTAAGACAAAAATGTTCCAAAGCTATGAACCAGTCACGATGGAGTGGCGTAGCTTAATTCCTGAAGATTACACCTTTGAGTATCAATATCAAAACTTGTATGCATGGATGAGTGAAGAGGAAAGAGCAGAGGCGACTTCAGGATTTTTGGAAAGTACCCCTGTTGTTGAAGAATTAGATCAGCAGGATATTCGCCTCACTGGCTATGTTGTGCCATTGGCAAGCGATGCAGATTCTATCAGTGAATTTTTGCTTGTACCTATTGAAGGTGCATGTTTGCACGTTCCTGCGCCACCTGCAAACCAAATTGTGCATGTTAAGCCGTACTACCCACTTCCACATGAGGATTCCTATAGTCTAATCAATATCGTTGGCACGTTGACTTCAGAGGGGTCTACGAGTACCCTAGCAGCAGCAAGTTACACGATGGATAAGGCAGTTCTTGAGCCATATGTTGAGAAAGACGAAGAAGTCGTAATGACTGCTAACGGTAGACACGTGGAGCTTGGCAGATAAGTTGTAGCTATATTTCGGTAGTGGTAACTTTGGCAGTAGCAACTTTGGCAGTAGCAACTTTGGCAGTGGTAACTTTGGTAGTGGCAACAGTTGCTTTAATCAATCAAAATACAAGAAAAGTGTGCTCATGATTGCTAGCTGATGTACAATGGCAGCAATCATGAAAATTTCCTTGTTTCTTAGTTGTTACAACGATACTTTGTTTCCAGAGGCATTGAAGGCTACGGTTCAGATTTTAGAACGTTTGGGGCATGACGTTGATGTGCCAATGTCTCAAACTTGTTGTGGACAGATGCACTTCAATACTGGCTATCAGGCAGAGTGTATGCCGATGCTAGAAAACTTTTTAAAAGCTTTTGAAACTAGTGACGTTATTGTTTCTCCTTCTGCGTCTTGTGTAGGCATGGTTCGGGATTATTATCCATATTTAGCAGAGCAACGAGGCGATGCAGCTATGAGACAGGCTGTTGAAGACTTGAATAATAGACTCTTTGAGTTGTCAGAATTTCTTGTCAATAAACTTGGTGTTGAAGATGTTGGTGCTTACTACCCGCACAGGGTCACGCTGCATACGACGTGCCACTCAATGCGGATGCTCAAGATAGGCGATGCACCACAGCGTTTACTTCGCAATGTTCGGGGTATAGATTTAGTAGAGTTACCTGCCAGTGAAGAGTGCTGTGGTTTTGGTGGCACCTTTGCTGTGAAAAATGCTGATACCTCAATTGCAATGTTATCTTCTAAAGTAAAAAATATTTTAAATACAAATGCGGAAGTCTGTACGGCGGCGGACACTTCTTGTTTGATGCACATAGGCGGAGGCTTGCACCGATTACGAACAGGTATCAAGACCATTCACCTAGCAGAGATTTTAGCTTCAACTGAAGATGGAGGGCAGCATGTCGCTTGATAGCAATAGTACAGGTGTGCCTTTACCTCTTTTTCAAAATTCTGCTACAGCAAAAATCAATGATAGTCAATTAAGGCGCAACCTTGGCAAAGTAACTCAAGCTATTCGAGTAAAGCGTGCTAATGTCGTTGGTGAGAAAAACGATTGGGAAGCTTTGCGAGATGCAGGTTATGACATCAAAACAAAGGTTTTGCACAATCTTGATAGTTACCTTTTAGAGCTAGAAGCATCAGTTGAACGAGTTGGGGGAAAGGTTCACTGGGCGGATACTGCTGAAGATGCAAACAGAATCATTGTTGATTTAGTTAAGTCGCATGGGGCTAAAGAGGTCATCAAAGTTAAGTCGATGACGACTGAAGAAACTAAGATGAATGATGCCCTTAAGCGAGAAGGCATTCAGGCTATTGAAACTGATTTAGCTGAATTAATCATTCAACTTGCTAATGAGGAGTCATCGCATATATTGGTTCCTGCAATTCATAAGAACCGTTCTGAGATTCGGGAGCTATTTATAAAAGAATTAAACGAACCTGATTTGACAGATGACCCACCAGAGTTGGCTGCTGCTGCAAGACGCTATTTACGTCAAAAGTTTTTGACTGTGCCTGTGGGCATCAGTGGGGCGAACTTTGCGATTGCAGATTCGGGCACGGTGAGTGTTGTTGAATCTGAAGGTAATGGTCGTATGTGTTTGACCTTACCAAAGGTTCTGATTACTTTAATGGGCATCGAAAAGGTATTACCAACTTGGCAAGATTTTGAAGTTTTTTTACAGACACTGCCTCGTTCATCTACGGCTGAACGCATGAATCCATATACATCTTTCTGGACAGGTGTTCATGAAGGTGATGGACCACAAGAATTCCATTTGGTATTGCTGAACAACAACCGTACTGAAGTTTTAAAAGATGAAGTAGGTCGTCAAACACTCAATTGCATTCGTTGTAGTGCTTGTTTGAATGTTTGTCCTGTGTATGAACGTACAGGAGGACATGCTTACCATTCGGTGTATCCCGGACCGATTGGTGCGATATTAACTCCACAATTAAAGTCTATTGAAAATGCATCATCCTTACCCTATGCATCATCACTTTGTGGTGCTTGCTATGAAGTTTGCCCT